>NZ_JBRREK010000042.1:0-40456 GCF_056760235.1 Stenotrophomonas sp. STEN018 | reverse complement strand
CTCGGCTCGTCTGTCGGCTGGTATCCGCAGATATCATGTTGACGGTCCCTCCACCCTGGCTCCTACATACCTCGTAGGAGCCGGGAGGAACATACAAGCCATGCTCGGCTGGGCGTTACCGGGAAAGCCTCTGCCGAGCATGGCTCGGCACTACGCTCCCTCCTTTGCGCCGAAGGCGGAGGGGAGGGTTGGGGAGGGGTTGGCTTTTAGGCATTTCAGGCATAACCAGCTTCGCGGCTTACGCCGCTCCTACAGGCGAGTCGACATTGCGGGTGAAGCTCCTGCCGAGCTTGGCTCGGCACTACGGTGCTCCCACATTGGGATGTGGCTAGCCGCGCGGTGCCATCGCCAGGATTGCCAGCTGCTGCTGCGCTTCGTCATTACCGGCTGCGGCGGCGGCCTGCATCTGGGCCAAGTCCGGGTGTTGCACTACCAGTAGCGGGTACTCGCATTCGGGGCAGGCGTATTCGGTCTGCTCGTCGTGCAGTTCCATTTCCATCTGCCGTGAGCTGCCTTTCCATTCACAGGCGGGGCAGTTGTGCTCGTCTTCGCGCCAGCCGGTTTGGTAGTAGTCGCTGACAGTGATGGTCATGGGTAAGGCCGGAATCTGGGGCTGTGAAGTGTAGCCCGGGTGCGCTGTGCTTACCCGGGCTACGGTTCTACGGGCCAGCGGCCGCAATCAGTGCAGCAGCACCAGCGTGGCCAGGCCGAGGAAGGTGAAGAAGCCCATCGAGTCGGTGACTGCTGTCAGGAAGATGCCGCTCGCCAGCGCCGGGTCGAAGCCGAGTCGCTTCAGCGTCAATGGCACCAATACGCCTGCAGATGCTGCAAACAATAGGTTGAAGGTCAGCGCGATGCCGATCACCAGCGACAGCCCGGGCATATGGAACCACGCCAATACGATCAGGCCGAGCACGGTGCCCAGCACCACGCCGTTGAGCAAGGCCACGCGTAGCTCTTTCCACAACAAGGTGCGGGCATTGGAGGCTCCCACCTGACCCAGTGCCAGGCCGCGGATCATCAGCGCCAGCACCTGCGTACCCGCATTGCCGCCAAGGCCGGCGACGATCGGCATCAGCACCGCCAGCGCTACCAGCTTGTCGATGGTGCCTTCGAAATGGCCGACCACGCTGGAGGCGAGGAAGGCGGTGCAGAGGTTCACCGACAGCCACATCAGGCGCCGGCGCATGGCGCGCCAGACCGGGCTGAACAGGTCCTCGTCCTCGTCCAGACCGGCCGCACCCAAGGCCTGGTGATCGGCCTGGCCACGGATGATGTCGACCACGTCATCGATGGTGATGCGGCCGATCAGGATGTTGTTGTCATCCACCACCGGTGCCGACACCCAGTCATGATCGGAGAACTGGCGGGCCACTTCGTCGGCGCTTTCGCCCACGTCGATGGCTGGCTGTTCGTCGTCGATCAGGCGGTTGATCGGGGTGGTGTCCTCGTGGGTGACCAGCGAGGCCAGCGACAGCCGGCCCAGATACTGGTGGCGACGGCTGACCACGAACAGGTGATCGGTGTGGTCGGGCAGTTCGCCGCGCAGGCGCAGGTAGCGCAGCACTACATCGACGTTGACATCGGCGCGCACGGTGACCACGTCCGGGTTCATCAAACGGCCGGCGGTGTCTTCCGGGTAGGACAGCACCTGCTCGAGCCGCTCGCGGTTCTCGCGGTCCATCGACTTGAGTACTTCGTCGATGACGGTATCGGGCAGGTCTTCGACCAGATCGGCAAGATCGTCGATGTCCAGGTCTTCGACCGCGGCGATGATTTCGTCCGCGTCCATGTCCGCCAGCAGGCTTTCGCGCACGTCTTCGCCGACATGCACCAGTACCTCGCCATCGTCCTCGGCATCGACCAGGCCCCACACCACCTCGCGCTTACCCGGCGGCAGCGATTCGAGCAGGTTGCCGATCTCGGCCGGGGACAGGGTGTTGACCAGGCGACGCACCGGTCCTAGCCGGCCGCTGTCCAATGCATCGGAAAGCAGGCGCAGCTGGCGTGCGGTCTTGTCGTGGCGTACGGCTTCAGCCATGCGCAGCTCCCGGTATGGTGATGGCCGCTGTCCGTGGCGGCTGGGCGCCAACGGCGGTGTTTAGCCCGCCATTATCACGCGCGACGCGCGGGCTTGCATATAACCGCCGCTACCGAAATCAGTTTCCGGCGATGCTGGTGATCCAGCGTTCAATGCCGCGGCGGTCGCGTGCAGCCAACAATTGCGGGGCCTGCAGCCGCAATTCGCCCAGGTTCACCTCACGGATGGCGCGTCGCACTTCCAGCAAGGTGGCCGGGTGCAGACTGAACTCTGTCAGCCCCAAGGCTAGCAGCAGGGCTGTCATCTGCGCGTCACCTGCCATTTCACCGCACACCGCCACCGGCGTGTCATGCCGTTGTGCGGTTTCAATCACCTGCCACAGCAGCCGCAGCACTGCTGGATGCAGCGGCGAGTACAACTCGGCCACAGCGTCGTTGTTGCGGTCGGCGGCCAGCAGGTACTGGACCAGATCGTTGGTGCCGATCGACAGGAAGTCGACCTGGTCGATGAAGGTCTCCAGTGCGATGGCCGCTGCCGGCACTTCGATCATCGCCCCGACCGGGATGTTTTCCGCCACCTCATGGCCGTCATTACGCAGGATCGCGGCCAGCCGCGACAAGCGCCGCCGTACCGCCATGATTTCCTCACGGGTGGTCAGCATCGGCACCAGGATGCGCAGCGGGCCGTAGCCGGAGGCGCGCAGGATGGCCCGCAGCTGGGTGTCGGACACCTTGGGCCTGGCCAGTGACAGGCGCACGCCGCGCAGGCCCAATGCCGGGTTTTCTTCGCTGCTGAGTACCAGCCCGGTGCGGTCGGCCTTGTCCGCGCCCAGGTCCAGGGTGCGGATGGTGACCGGGCGGCCACTCATGCCAAGTACGGTGTCGCGGTAGACGTGGAACTGTTCTTCTTCGTCAGGCAGCTGGTTGCGCTGCATGAACAGGAATTCGGTGCGGTACAGGCCCAGGCCACGGGCACCCAGTGCGTGCGCCTGGGCCACGTCGTCATGCGATTCGGCATTGGCCAGCAGGGTGATCTCCGCGCCATCGAGGGTGCGGGTGGGCTTGGCTCGCAAACGGCCGAGCTCGCGTTGTTCACGGGCCAGTTCACGCTGGCGCAGGCGGTATTGGCGCAGGTCGTCCGGGCCCGGATCAACCACGATCTCGCCGCTGCCACCGTCAAGGATCAGTACGTCGCCATCGCTGACTTTCTGCAGTACTGCATTGGCAGCCACTACCAGTGGCATATGCAGGCTGCGGGCAAGGATGGCGCTGTGCGAGAGCACGCTGCCGGCACTGCTGACGATGCCGACCACGCCTTGCGCTTGCAGTTGGGCCAGCTCAGAGGGTGCGACGTTCTCGCAGACCAGGATCTCGCCGGCCAGCCCCTTCATGGTGGTGGTGCGCTTGTGCAGGAAGGACTGGATGCGGCCGATCACATGGTCCAGGTCATCCATCCGGCTTTTCAGATAGGCGTCTTCCATGCCCTCGAAAACCTGTGCCAGGCGATCGCGCTGCACGCGCAGGGCATGGCTGGCGCTGTAGCGCTTGCTGCGCACCAGTTCATCCAGTGCGGTCAGCAGCTCGGGGTCGTCCAGCAGCATCGCGTGCAGGTCGAGGAACTCGCCCACTTCGGACGGCAATGCACCTTGCAGGCGGGTGCGCAGTTCGCGCATTTCCTGGCGTGCGGCATCGGTGGCGCGGTGCAGGCGTTCCAGCTCGTGTTCCACCGCAGAAGCCGCAACTCGCTTTTCACCAATGTCCTGCACATGCGGCAGGCGCACGCGGGCGCGGCCGAGCGCGCTGCCACGGGAGGCGGGCAGGCCCAGTAAACGGGTCACCGCTGCCGGCTCCACACAATGGCTGCAGCAGTGCGCGCGGCCTGCGACATCAGCTGTCCTCGTCGAAACGACGCTCGAACAGTGCGGCAACTGCCTCCAGTGCGGCAGCTTCGTCTTCGCCATCCACCCGCACCGTTACCGGTGTGCCTTGGGCGGCGGCCAGCAACATCACGCCCATGATGCTTTTGGCGTTGACCTCGCGGCCCTTGGCCACAAGCGTGGCGTTGGAGCGGAAGGCAGACAGCACCTGCACCAGTTTGGCGGTGGCCCGGGCGTGCAGCCCCAGCCGGTTGGAAACCATGAGTTCTTTTTCAAGCATCGTCGGTGATGACTCCATTGCGAGCGCCCGCCGCCGCAGTGGCGGGCAGTTGGTCCAATCCCTGTTCCGGATAGTTCATTACCCGCAGCAACATCGCCAAGCTCAATCCCGATACACGCCGGGTTGGGGTGCCCAAGCGGGCCAGCTTGCCGGCAAGATTGCTGGGGCTGGCACCGTACAGATCGGTCAGTATCAACACGCCGCCATCGCCTTCCACCCTGCGCATCGCCGCCGAGGCGGCGGGCAGCAGGGCATCCAGGTCGGCGTCGAACGGCACTTCGAACGCTTCTGTTTTCAGCGGCAGTTGCCGCAACAAGGCGGTCGTCACTTCCAGCAGGGAAGTGCCGACACCGGTATGAGTAACTAGGAGAATGCCGCAGGTCATCCCTGAACGTTAACAGGTCAGGGCAAGTCCGCGATAGCGCTTAAAACTGTCTTCTGTGTGCCATTCAGTACATGCACGGTGATTGCATATGCGGCCCATCAATCCTGTTCGCGATGGAAGGTGGCTACGTCCTGCCAACCCTGCTCGCGGGCATGCCGGGCCAGCCGTTCGGCCAGGTAGACCGAGCGGTGTTTGCCGCCGGTGCAGCCAAAGGCCACGGTGACGTAGCTGCGGGTCTCGCTGCCCAGCTTGGGCAGCCAGGTGTCGAGCAGGTCCTGCAGCTGGGTGACGTAACGCACCACGTCGGGTTGGGCATCCAGATACTCGCGAACCTCGCGGTCGCGCCCGGTCAGCGAGCGCAGCTCCGGGTCCCAATGCGGATTGGGTAGCACCCGCGCGTCGAAGACGAAGTCTGCTTCGGCCGGCACGCCACGCTTGTAGGCGAAGGACTCGAACAGCAGCGACAGTTTGCTTTCGTGGCTGAGCGCAAACTCGGTCACTACCCGGCGCCGCAGCTGGTGCACGTTGAGGCGGGTGGTGTCGATGACGGCGTCGGCTTCGCGGCGCAGCGGCGCGGTCAGTTCGCGCTCGCGGGCAATCGCTTCCGGCAGCGACAGGCCCAGGTGGCTCAACGGGTGGCGGCGGCGGGTGTCGGCGTAGCGGGCCAGTAAGGTGTCGTCGTCGGCTTCGAAGAACAGCAGACGCGCCTCGATGCCGTAATCCAGCGCGGTCTTGCGCCAGGTAGCCAACTGGCTGAGATCGCTGCGGCCGCGCACGTCGATACCGACCACCAGCCGCTGTGGGCGGTTCTCATCGCGTTCGCCGAGTACCCCGCGTACGAATTCCGGCAGCAGACTTACCGGGATGTTGTCCGAGCAGTAGTAGTCCAGGTCTTCAAAGGTCTTCAATGCCACCGATTTGCCCGAGCCGGACAAACCGCTGACGATGCTCAGTACCGATGCAGGGGTGTTCATGGACTGCGTTGCTCCAGCAGGTTGCTATGGCGGGCGATGAACATCGCCGCCGGGTCGATGCCCTTTGTCCGCAGGATATGCAGGCGGGTGGCGGCCTCGGTCAGCACCGCCAAATTGCGCCCAGGCATCACCGGCAAGGTGATCAGCGGCACGTCCAGATCCAGTACGTGACGCTTGCCGGAGTCGCCAGTCAGGCGCTCATAGCCATAGCTGCTGGGTTCGGTCATCGGCTTGGTCAGGTGGACGATGAGGCGAAGGTACTTGTTCTTCTTTACAGACGTGTCACCGAACATCTGGCGCACATTCAGTACGCCCAGTCCGCGCACCTCCAGCAGGTCCTGCAGCAGCTCCGGGCAGGTGCCGTCGAGCACGTCCGGGGCGATCTGGGTGAATTCGGGGGCGTCATCGGCAACCAGCCGGTGGCCGCGTGACAGCAGTTCCAGCGCCAGCTCGCTCTTGCCGGAGCCAGCCTCGCCGGTGATCAGCACGCCGATGGAGTAGATCTCCATGAATACGCCGTGCAGGATTACCCGTGGCGCCAGCGTGCGGGCCAGGTGGTAGCTGAGGTGGTTGAGCAGTTCGTGGCCGCGTCGCGGCGACACCCACAATGGGGTCTGCGATTCATCGGCCGCCGAGCGCAGGTCTTCCGGGCAGCCATGGCTTTTGGTGATCACCAGTGCCAGTGGCCGCGCCTGGATGATGCGCTCGATCACTTCCCAGCGCTGACGCGCGTCCAGCGAATCCAGCCAGGTCAGCTCCTCGGTGCCGAGGATCTGCACTTTATTGGGGTAGATGGTGTTGAGGTAGCCGGCCAGCGAGGGCCGCCGCGAGACGGTATTGCCGGCCTCCAGCTCACGTTGCGCACCAGCATGGCCGGCGACCCAGCGCAGATCGAGTTTCTCGCGCTGATGGTCGAAGAGTTCCTGGGCGGTGATGCTGGTATTCATCCGCTACGCGCCTGTTGCGGGTTGGTGATGATGTGTCTGAGGGTCTGCGCATCGGGGGCAATGCGCAGCGCGTGGCGGATGTCGGGATCGGAGAAAATCTCCGCCAGCTCCGATAGCAGCATCAGGTGTTGGTGGGTGTAATGCGCGGGCACGGCCATCGCAAAGACCAGGTCCACTGGTTCGTCGCCGCCGAAATCAACGGGTTGTTGCAGCCGTAGCAGGGCGCCGCGTGGCTCCTGCAGTGTCTCCGAACGCCCGTGCGGGATGGCGATGCCGTGGCCAATGGCGGTGCTGCCGACGTTTTCACGTTCGCGCAGGCTTAAAAACAGGCTGTCCGCACCGGCCTCACGACAGGCAAGCAGGCGTGAGGCGGCAATCAGGGTGCTGTCTCGATCAGCGACCGCGAGTACCTGGGTACTCACGGCCGCCATCAGGTCGGTCAACGGCATGTTGGGCTTACGGCTGGGTTAAAGATCAGCCATTGTCGCGCAGAGCATGCGATGCGTGGGGAAGATGCTTTTCCTTGTGCTTTATGACCAGTCGGTCGAGCTTGTCGGCCAGCACGTCGATGGCTGCGTACATGGTGGGTTCTGCAGCATCGGCGTGCAGGGTGCGCCCGGGTAAATTCACCGTGGCGACGACGAGGTAGTCAGGCTTGCGGGTGGACAACTGGACTCGTACTTCGCAGTGCTGGTCGAAGTGCCGACCCAGCCGCTCCAGCTTTGTTTCCACGTACTCCTTCAGGGCAGGCGTGACTTCAACTTGCTGGCCATACGTCTCGATACGCATCGGATTCCTCCTGTGGTTCGGGGTTGCCTAGATGAACCCTGCGCTGCTCAACGACTGCTTCAGGCGATGCGGACGCGTTCGTGAGAGGCACAGATGTTCATGGCCTCACGATACTTCGCAACGGTGCGGCGCGCTACCGGTATGCCACTGGTTTTGAGCATCTCAGCCAGCTTGGCGTCAGAAAGCGGTTTGCGCGGGTTTTCCGCATCGATCAGGTTGCGGATCATCGACTGGATCGCGGTGCTGGAGGCCTCACCGCCGCCTTCGGTATCAATGCCGGAGGCAAAGAAGGCGCGCAGCGGCAGGGTGCCGCGCGGGGTACGCACGTATTTGCGGGCGATGGCACGCGAAATGGTGGATTCGTGCAGTTCCAGTTCGCCGGCGATTTCACGCAGCGTTAGCGGACGCAGCGCCTGTTCGCCGAATTCCAGGAAGCCGGCCTGGTGATGCAGCAGGCTGCTGACTACCCGCAACAGGGTTTCGCCACGGGCCTGCAGGCTTTTCAGCAACCAGCGTGCTTCCTGCAGCTGTGCGCGCAGATAGCTGGCGTCGGCATCGCCGCAGCGCCGGATCAGTTGTTCGTAGCTTTGATTGATGACCACCTTGGGGCCGGCGTGCCCAGCCAATGCGCAGCGCCAGACGCCGCGCTGGCGCCAGACCACGCAATCGGGAACTACGTAGGTGTCCGAGGTCATCTGTCCCAGTTGTTTGCCCGGGCGCGGGTCGAGCGAGCGCAGCAGCTGCACGGCTTCTTCGACGTCGGCAACCGGCTGTTTTAGTTCCTGCGCAATACCGCTGATGCCGGCGCGCGGCAGGCGCTCCAGTGGGCCATCGGCGATGCGTCCGGCCAAGGCGAGGGCAGGGGTTTGGCAGGGCAGCATGTCCAGCTGCAGGCGCAGGCACTCGCCCAACGTGCGTGCGCCTACCCCGGCTGGGTCAAAGCGCTGGATCTGGCGCAGTACCGCCACGATCTCATCTTCGTCGGCGTGGATTTCCGGAAGCAGGGTTTGCGCGATCGCCGACAAGGGCTCGCGCAGATAGCCGTCTTCATCCAGCGCATCGATCAGGGCTACGCCAATGGCGCGATCACAAGGACCAAGATGGGTCAGGTGCAGCTGCCACAGCAGGTGATCAGCCAGCGTGTCGCCGTCTTCGGCCTGTTCGCGTTCGTCGCTGTCGCCATCGTCGTCGAACGAGCCGGAGCGACCGCTGCTCCAATCTTCATCGCCGCCATCCCAATCTTCGCCCTCGGCGTTGATTTCGCCTTGTGCGGGATCAATCGGGGTTTCGTCGTTGGAACTACTGGGGGCTGCGTCGTCGCTGTCGCCACCCTCGGTGTTGTCGGCCCATTCCAGCAGTGGATTGGTTTCCACTGCCTCGGTCAGTTCCAACTCGAGCTCGGTGCTGGACATCTGCAGAAGACGGATGGCCTGACGCAACTGCGGCGTCATGACCAGACTTTGTCCCATCGATGTCTGCAGCCGAGCTTTCATGCCTGTTCCGTTCGGGTAGGGGCACGACGTGGCGCTGCGACTCAGAGGGTGAAAGCGTCCCCGAGGTAAACACGGCGCACGTCGGTGTTGGCAAGCAGGTCTTCCGGTGCCCCCTGCGCCAGTACGCTGCCTTCAGCGAGGATATACGCCCGGTCGCAGATTCCCAAGGTTTCGCGCACATTGTGGTCGGTGATCAGCACACCAATGCCGCGTTGCTTGAGGTGGGTCACGATGCGCTGGATCTCGCCGACCGAGATCGGGTCGACGCCGGCAAACGGTTCGTCAAGCAGGATCAGGCGCGGTTTTGCCGCCAGTGCGCGGGCGATTTCGCAGCGGCGGCGTTCGCCGCCGGACAGGCTGGCGCCAGTCTGATCGGCCACGTGGCTGATCTGCAGTTCGTCCAGCAGCGAGGACAGTTCGCGCTCACGGCCGGCGTTGTCCAGGTCGGTGCGCAGTTCCAGCACCAGGCGGATGTTGTCGGCCACGCTGAGCTTGCGGAATACCGACGGCTCCTGCGGCAGATAACCCACGCCGAGCTTGGCGCGCTCGTACATTGGCTCGGAGGTGATGTCCTTGCCGTCCAGCACGATGCTGCCGGCATCGGCGGCTACCAGGCCGACGATCATGTAGAAGCAGGTGGTTTTACCGGCGCCGTTGGGGCCGAGCACGCCGACCACTTCGCCGGCATCCAGGGTCAGCCCGAAGTCCTTGACGACTTCGCGGTTCTTGTAGCGCTTGCGCAGGCCTTGGGCAACGAGCATTACTTGCTATCTCCCGCCGCTGCCGGCGCCTTGTTCTTGGGTTGGATCACGGTGCGCACGCGGGTGCCATCACCGCCGCTCTGCATCGCGCCGCTGCGGGTGTTGTAGACCATGCGCTGGCCGGCATTGGTGCCACGCTCGGACTCAACCTTGTAGTTGCCGGTCAGGATGATGATTTCGCTGTTGATGTTGTAGTCCATGTTGTCGGCACGGGCATTCATCCAGGTGTTGTCATCCATCTGCTGCTTGAGCGTGGCTTGCTTGCCGGTGAGGATCACGCGCTCGGTTTCGCCGTTTTTGCGGATCACATCGGCGGTGTCGGCATGGATCTCCATCGTGCCCTGGGTAATGATCACATTACCGCTGAACTGGCATTTGCCGTTGTCGCTGAAGTTGCAGTCATTGTTGTTGGAGTCGATGGTCATCGGCTGGTTGCGATCCGATGCTTTGGACCACGCAAGACCGGGTGCGAGCAGGGCGGCGAGCAGCGTGATCGACGCGAGCTTAGCGGGCAGCATTGGGTTCATAGCGGGTCTTGACCTGGGAAAGGAGTGAATACTGTTTGGTTTTCAGGTTGGTCTGGAAGCCAACGCCGGTCTGGGTGAGCCCGGGGCGGGTCACGGTAACGCGGCCATCGGTGCGCGCAAGGTTCTGCTCGGTGAGCACATCCAGCGCGTCGGTACGGAAGGTGGTGGGCGGGGTCTTGCCATCGGCGGGGCTGTCGCCGGCGACATTGCCGCGCAGGCGCAGCTCCTCACCCTTGGCGCTGACCCAGCCGGTATCTGCACGCAGCTGCCAATGCTGTCCGGCAGCGTCAGGCAGCAGGAACAACGGCTTGCTGATGGTCGAGGTCTGGTCGGCGCGGCTGCGCGCCATCAACGGTGCGCGCAGGGTTACCGATTCGTGACCGTCCTTGTCCAGGCTGATGACCTCAAAGTCGGTCAAGGTGAAATCGGTACTGCCTTCTTCAATGGCCGTGGGTACGGTATGGGCGCGATTGCGCCAAGCCGACCAGCCGCTGAGCAGGGCGGCCAGCAGCAGGCCGATACCAAGAACCGAACGCCAACTCATCAGGAAAACCTCGCCAGGACTGCATCCAGTTTGCCCTGCGCGGCCAGCAGGACGTCACACAATTCGCGCGCTGCGCCACGCCCGCCTTGGGCACGGGTCTGCCAGTGCACGCGCTCGGCGATCCATGGATGCGCATCGGCTGGTGCAACTGCGAGGCCGACCGCGCCCAGTGGCGCCAGATCGGGCAGGTCGTCGCCCATGAAGGCGACCTGGTCCAGGCCGATGCCGTGCTGCTCGCACAACGCACGCACGCTGGCCAGCTTGTCGCCGACCGCGATCTGGGTGTCGATGCCCAGGTCGGCGCCGCGCCGCTGCGCCGACAGGCTGTTGCGTGCGGTGATCAACACCGGATGGATGCCGTGCTGCTGCAGCAACTTCAGGCCCAGCCCGTCCTGCACGTAATACGCCTTGCTCTCGTTGCCGGCATGGTCGTAGAAAAGCCGACCGTCGGTCAGGGTGCCGTCCACGTCAAAGCAGGCCAGGCGGACGGCGCTGGCAGTGGCGTGCAGGTTGGCGGGGAAAAGCGCGAGCGGCGAGTAAGGCATTGGCAGGCAGTATCCGTTGCGGCAGGTCGGGTGTTGGCCCGAGGTCGTTGATTGTGCGGGGTTTAGACGACTTTTGCCCGCAACAGGTCATGAATGTTCAGGGCGCCGACGGGGTGATTGTCGCGGTCGACCACGATCAAACCATTGATCTTGTGGGTTTCCAGCAGCCGTGCGGCTTCGGCGGCCAGTTGGTCGGCGCCGATGGTGCGCGGGTTGCGGGTCATCACCTGGGCGATGCTGGCCGTGCGGACATCCAGATCGGTGTCCAGTGCGCGGCGCAGGTCGCCATCGGTGAACAGGCCGACCAGCTTGCCCTGGGCATCGACCACGGCGGTCATGCCGAGCCGCTTGCGGCTCATTTCCATCAGCGCCTGGCTGAGGCTGGCGTCGTCACTGACGCTGGGCAGATCTTCGCCGGCATGCATCACGTCGGTGATATGCAGCAGCAGGCGCCGGCCGAGGCTGCCGGCCGGGTGCGAACGGGCGAAGTCGTCGGCGGTGAAGCCGCGCGCATCCAGCAGGGCCACGGCCAGCGCATCGCCCATTGCCAGCGAGGCAGTGGTGCTGGAGGTCGGGGCCAGCGCCAACGGGCAGGCCTCATGGTCCACGTTCACGTCCAGATGCACATCGGCGGCCAGCGCCAAGCTCGATTGCGGCCTGCCAGTCATGGAAATCAACGGGTTGCCCTGGCGTTTGAACACCGGCAGCAGGGTTAGTACTTCGTCGGATTCACCGGAGTAGGACAGCGCCAAGACCACGTCATCTTCGGTGATCATGCCCAGATCGCCGTGCCCGGCTTCGCCCGGGTGCACATAGAACGAGGGCGTGCCGGTCGAGGCCAGGGTGGCAGCGATCTTGCGCGCGATATGGCCGGATTTGCCCATGCCGGTGGTGACCACGCGGCCGCGCGAGGCCAGTACCAGCCGGCAGGCGGCGGCGAATTCCGCACCGATGCGACCGCCTACCCGGTCCAGTTCGTCGCGCTCGATCTCGAACACGCGGTGACCACTGGCCACCAGATCGGTGTCGCGCAATGTATCCAGGGAAAGCGGGGAAGCAGCCATACGGATGCCACTCGGAGAGTAGAATGGGGGTTCATTTTATTAGGAAAGCGCTTTGGACGCCGAGACCATCCGAAATCTGATCGAAGCCGGCCTGCCGGGCGCCCGCGCCGACGTGCAGGGCGACGATGGGGTGCACTTCGAGGCCACGGTGGTCTGTGAGGCATTTGCCGGCAAGATGCCGTTGGCGCGCCACCGCATGGTGTATGCGACGCTGGGCGACTTGATGGGCGGTGCGATCCACGCGCTGGCGCTGAAAACCATTACTCCGGGTGAAGCCGGCTGAGCCGGCGCACTCTCTTTTCCTTATACCGGCCTTAAATCCATGGCAAAAATCGTAGTCACCGGCGGCAATGTGCTGAACGGTGAGGTTCATATCTCCGGCGCCAAGAACGCCGTCCTGCCGATCCTGTGCGCCACCTTGCTGGCCGATGCGCCGGTGGAAATCACCAACGTGCCGCATCTGCACGACGTGATCACCACCGTGAAGCTGCTCGGCGAGCTGGGCGCCAAGGTCACCATCGACCAGGGCACGCTGTCGCGCGGCAGTGCAGTGGTGGTGGACCCGCGCACCGTCAACCAGCACATTGCGCCGTATGAGCTGGTCAAGACCATGCGTGCCTCGATCCTGGTGCTGGGTCCGTTGCTGGCCAAGTTCGGCAAGGCCGAAGTGTCGCTGCCGGGCGGTTGCGCCATCGGCTCGCGCCCGGTTGACCAGCACATCAAGGGCCTGCAGGCGCTGGGTGCGGAAATCAGTGTTGAGAACGGCTTCATCAAGGCCCACGTCGACGGGCGCCTGAAGGGCGGCCGCTATACCTTCGACATGGTCAGCGTCACCGGCACCGAGAACGTGCTGATGGCAGCGGTACTGGCTGACGGCACAACGGTGCTGGAAAACGCGGCGATGGAACCGGAAGTGGCTGATCTGGCGCATTGCCTGATTGCGCTGGGCGCCAAGATCGAAGGTGTTGGTACCTCGCGTCTGGTTGTCGAAGGCGTCGAACGCCTGCACGGTGGTCGTCACGCCGTGCTGCCGGACCGCATTGAAACCGGCACCTTCCTGGTTGCCGCAGCGATGGCCGGTGGCCGCGTCACGGTGCGCAATGCGCGCCCGGACACGATGGACGCGGTGCTGCAGAAGCTGACCGAGGCCGGTGCTGAAATCAGCACTACCGAAGACAGCATCACCCTGGACATGCATGGCAAGCGGCCGAAGGCGGTGAACATCACCACCGCGCCGCACCCGGCCTTCCCGACCGACATGCAGGCCCAGTTCATGGCAATGAACTGTGTTGCCGATGGTGTCGGTGTGATCACCGAAACCATCTTTGAAAACCGCTTCATGCACGTCAACGAGCTGCTGCGTCTGGGCGCTGACATCCAGATCGAAGGCCATACCGCGATTGTGCGTGGCGTGGCCAAGCTCAGCGGTGCGCCGGTAATGGCCACCGACCTGCGTGCTTCGGCCTGCCTGATCCTGGCCGGGCTGGTGGCTGCTGACGAGACCAGCATCGACCGCATTTACCACCTTGATCGTGGCTACGAAAACATTGAGGAAAAGCTCAGTGGGCTCGGTGCCAACGTACGGCGGACCGCGTGATCCTCAAGGGCCGTTTCACCCCGCGTCGCAAGGCCCTGCTGGGTCTGGTGCTGCTGGCCCTGGCCTGGTTGGGCTGGGGCTGGTACAGCGGCGTGGCCATCACGAAGGGCGTAGAAAAGGAACAGATGGACTGGAATGGCGATGGCCAGGTCAGTCGCGATGAGTTCCTGCAGGCGTTCTACGCGGTGCAGGTGAAGGACAGCGAAGAGGGCGATCGCCAGTGCCGCAGCTTCATCTGGCGCAGCAGCGGCGAAGAATTCCGCCGCGATTGCCGGACTGTGTTCAAGCAGCCGGCGGCCAAGTAAGCCTTGGCGTTGTTGGCGTTCCGTAATGCCGAGCCATGCTCGGCTGGGGCGTTACCGGTGATGCCCTTGTAGGAGCGGTGTAAGCCGCGAAGCTGATGATGTATCAGATCGCGGGTTCGCCGGTGTCTCAATAAGGGCGGCTTCGCGGCTTATGGCCCGAGGCCACCCAGCACCGCTCCTACAAAATCGTGGGGCTGATGCGTTGCTGGCGAAGCTTATGCCGAGCATGGCTCGGCACTACCGTTTACCGCGGGTTTATTGGATTGACTTGATGGTCAGGTCCAGTGCGTCCTGGCCGTTCTCGCGCTGCAGCAGGCGCGCCGGTACCGGCATGCCGGGGACGATCCAGGCGATCTGTTCCTTGTTGCCGTCCACACGCGAAACCTTGGTGGCTTCCTGCTGCTTGCCACCGATGGTCATGTTTTCCTTGCCGATCACCCGGTAGGTCATGGGCTTGATGCGGCCGTCGTCAACCATGCGGTAGCTCAGTGGCTTGCCGGCGATGACGTCACGGGCAATGGCCAGATTGATCAGCAGTGCATCCATGTCGCCGTTCTGCAGGCGGATCGGGCCGCTGCGCTCGGGCTTCACATCGCCGGTCCAGGTGGCCTGGTTGCTGTTCCAGTCATAGCGCGCATCCACCTGCTTGCGCTTGATCAGCACGACTGAGCGATCATGGCTGCTGAGCGGGCGCAGTTTGCCGCCCTGTTCGTCGAACACTGTGGCTTGGCTCAGTTCCGCCATCGGGTTCTTGATCTGCAGGCTGTAGCGCCACTGGTTGTTGCCGGCAGGAACTACCGACATCACGCCATTGGCCTGCATGCCCATGTAGCTTGCCTGGTAATTGGCGGTGAACGGCTCAAATGCCAACGCCGGCAAGCTGGCCGCGATCAGCGCGGCGGCAACGAGGTAACGCAGGGGGCGGTGGGAAGGCTTCATGCTCAGGCTCCTTGATATTCGATCAGACGCAGGTCGATTTCGTCCTGCCCGTCTTTGCGTTGCAGGATGCGCACCGGCGTGGGTACGCCGTTGGCAATCCACAGGATGGTTTCATCGTTGCCGCCATTGGTGCGGTACACCCGCAAGGCGTCATAGCTGAGATCACCCACCTGCACGTTCTCGGTGGTGTCGGCGGCACGGTACTCATACTGGCGCACCCGGCCGACGTCGACATAGCGATACTGCAGTGCCTGGCCTGGGCGCGCATCGCGCATCAGTGACAGGTTCAACAGCAAGGCGCTCTGGTCGCCGCGCTGCAGTGGAATCGGCTGCTGCCGTTCTTCCTTCAGATCACCCTGCCACTGCGCGGTACCGGCCTGCCAGTTGTAGACGCCGGTGACCTTCTTGCTCATGAACAGGGCTTTCTTGATCGTGCTCTGGCTCAAGGGCGTGTAAACGCTGCCTTCGTTGTTGAACACGTTGCTCTGTTCAATGTTCAGCCCGAGGATGCTGGCAAAGCCGCGCTTGCCGCGCACCGCCATGTCCACCCGCCACTGGCTGTCGTTGTTATGGACCACGCGCATGGTGGCATCGCCGGCTTCCTTGCCCTTATAGAAGGCTTGGTAGGTGGCAACGAAGGGCTCCAATGCTGGCGGGGTCCACTCCAGCGCAGGCGGCGCCAGCGCTACCGGTGCTTGCGTCGGCGTGGCGGGGGCGGGCGTTTCCTGGGCGTGGCTGACCGCCGATACCAGCAGTGCGGTCAAAACCAATGGTTTGAAAAGCGCTATGGCCATGTGAGGACGAGGGCAGGAGAAGGGGGGGATCTTGCCAAACCACACATCAGCAGCATGTGCGGATCAGCGGCGAAGGGTTCCGGCGGAATCTAGGCGCAATGGACTAAACAGGGACTGACCGTCGTATTGGATCACGCCATCGCGTTCAGCAAGTCGGCCGGCCACCAGCAACTGTACGCTGGCCAGCAGCAGCGGATGCTCGACCGCCAGCACGCGCTTGGCTAGCGATTCAGCACTGTCGTCAGCCAGCACCGGAACCCGCGCCTGGGCAATTACCGTGCCGGCATCCAGTTCGGGTACGACGAAGTGCACGCTGGCACCGTGCTCGGCATCGCCGGCCTCGATGGCGCGGGCGTGGGTGTGCAGGCCCTTGTGCAAGGGCAGCAGCGAGGGGTGGATGTTCACCAGGCGGCCACTGAAACGTTGTACGAAGCCAGCGCCGAGGATGCGCATATAGCCGGCGCAGATGATCCAGTCCGGCTGGCATGCAGCCGCCGCGTCGGCCAGCGCGCTGTCAAACGCCTCGCGGTCGGTGAAGTCCCTGGGTGAGCGTGCCCAGCGCTGCGCGGGTGGCACCTTGTCCAGCGCGGCGGCGGTTGGCTTGTCGGAGAACACACCGACGATCTGTGCATCCAGCTGACCGGTGGCAATCGCCTCCTGCAGGCATTGCAGGTTGCTGCCACGCCCGGAGGCAAGCACGGCGAGACGGGGCAGGGGACTCATGCGCGGGATTTCCGCAGCAGCGGCCATATCGCCAGACTGCCAAGGGTGGCCAGCAGCATGTCGGCATGCGCGTCCCAGATGTCGCCCTGCTGGCCGTTATAGGCCTCGGCGGCTTCGGGGGACAGGGCCAGGGCAATGCCCCATTCCAGCCATTCGTAGGCCAGGCTGGAGCACATGATGGTCATCACCGCCAGCGTGAACGCCTGGCCCAGACGCAGCGCCGGCCAGCCATGGCGGGCCAACTGGGTCAGTGCCGGGGTGAAGCAGATGCCGTACAGCAGGTGGATCAGGCGATCGAAGTGATTGCGTTCCCAGCCGAACGCAGCGTTCGGCGACCAGCCAAACAGGGCCTGCGCCCATTGGTCATAGGGAATATTGGAATACAGCCAGCGAGCGCCGATGCTGTGCAGGATGATGAAGCCGCAGATCGCCGCGAATGCGCCGCTGCCCAAGGGCCAGCGGCGATCCACCCACCACAGCGCCAGCACGCCGAGCACGGTCAGCGAGCTGTGCAGGGCCTGTTCCACAGGCCATAGCGGTTTGATCCAGGTAAGCGCTAATACAACAAGCACGCCGATGAAGGCGGCCTTCTTGGCGGCTGTCATGTAGTCGTTGGCTCAGCCGATGTGGACGCGTTCGGCGCCGTTTTCAGCCACCACTTCACCAATCTGCCAATGCGCCAGTTCCAGCGTATCCAGCGTGGCGTTGATGGCAGCGACCTGGTCGGCCGGTACCAGCAGCACGAAGCCGATGCCGCAGTTGAAGGTGCGCCACATCTCGCTGTTGGCTACATTGCCTTCGCGCTGCAGCCACTGGAACACCGGCGGCAGCGGCCAGCTGCTGGCGTCGATGGTCAGGCCCAGGCCCTCCGGTACCACGCGGATGATGTTCTCGGTCAGGCCGCCGCCGGTGACGTGGGCCATACCGTGCACGGCTGCGCCATGGGTCTTGAGCAGCGACAGGATCGGCTTGACGTACAGGCGGGTCGGCGCCATCAGCGCATCGACCAGCTTGACGCCGTTCTCCAGCACCAGGTCGGCCGGGCTGCCGGCACGTTCATAAATGCGGCGGACCAGCGAATAACCGTTGGAGTGCGGGCCGGAGGAGGCAATGCCGATCAGCACGTCGCCGAGGGCAACGGCCGAGCCGTCCTTCAGCTCGCTCTTTTCGACGCCGGCGACGGTGAAGCCGGCCAGGTCGTACTCGCCCGGGGCGTACATGTCGGGCATTTCGGCGGTTTCGCCGCCGATCAGCGCGCAACCGGCCTCGGTGCAGCCATTGGCGATGCCGCCGACAACGGCCGCGGCGGTGTCGATGTCGAGCTTGCCGGTGGCGAAATAATCCAGGAAGAACAGGGGCTCAGCGCCCTGTACCAGCACGTCGTTGACGCACATGGCGACCAGATCGATGCCGATCGTGTCGTGGCGGCCGAGCTGTTGTGCCAGCTTCAGCTTGGTGCCGACGCCGTCGGTGCCGGACACCAGGACCGGCTCGCGGTACTTGTTGGAGAGGTCGAACAGGGCGCCAAAGCCACCCAGTCCGCCCATCACCTCCGGGCGGAAGCTGCGCTTTACCAGCGGCTTGATGCGCTCGACCAGTTCGTTGCCTGCGTCGATGTCGACACCGGCGTCACGGTAGGTCAGGGGGGAGTTGGCAGAGGTCGAGGGGCTGGTCACTGGCGGCTGCACTGGCGGGGTGAACGGTCGATTTTAACAGGCCACGTTGGCGTGAAGGCCCCATTCGGGCAACAATTCCCTCCGGAATCGTCGAGCAATGGAAATTTCAATGCGCCGCAGCCTGGTCACAATCCTGTTTCTGGCGCTCTGCCTGCCTGTTTCACTGGTGCAGGCGCAGTCGTCCGGCATGCGTACCGAAGGGGACGTGGCCGGCGCCAGCAGTGCCTATGAGGCCGAGGTACCGGTCAACAGCCAAAGCGAGGCCGATCGCAACGGCGGGCTGGCGCGCGCGCTGGGCGCGGTGCTGGCCAAGCTGTCCGGTGACCGCAGCGCGCTGGCGCGGCCGGGCGTGGCGCAGGCCCTGCGCAGCGCCAAGGACATGGTCGAGAGTTACGACTACCGGCAGGACCAAAGCGTCAGCGCCAGTGGCGCGCCGAGCTTCCGCACCATGCTGGTGGCACGCTTCCGCCAGGATGACGTCGACGGGCTGGTAGCCGCGCTGGGCTTGCCGGTGTGGCCGCAGCCGCGCCCGAAGCCGGTGGTGTGGCTGGCGATCGACGATGGCAGTGGCCCGCGTCTGGTCGGTGTTCCGCAGTCCAATGCGGCGCGGCCCTTGCTGGATCGGGCGGTTGAGCGCGGCTTCAAGCTGGGTCTGCCGGCCGGCGGCGCGGCTGAGCAGGCCTTGGTCGGCGCGATCTGGCGCCAGGACACCGCCGCGGTAGCGCGGGCCTCGTCACGCTATTCGCCGCCAATGCAGCTGATCGGCAAGTTGTACCGCGGCAAGGGCGGCGGCTGGGTTGCCGACTGGGTGTTTGTCGACAACGGCCGCGAGCTGTCCAAATGGACCGCCAACGACGCCGATGCACGGCGGGCAATGATGGCTGGCGCCGACGGTGCCGCCGATGCGCTGGTGCGGCGCTATGCCAAGGCACCGGTAGGTGGCGCGGCGGGTGTTTACCGGATCGTGGTCAGCGGCATCCGCAGCGCGGATGACTATCTGCGTCTGGCGGCTACTTTACAGAGCGTGGCTGTGGTGAAGGCCATCATGCCGATCCAGGCCTCGGGCGACCGGCTGGAACTGGATGTTGAGCTGATGAGTGGTCTGTCCGGCTTCAACCGCATGCTGGGCCGTGATGCGGCCTTGCAGCCGGTGGGTGCGGTGGACGATGGTGATGCGGATGCATCGACGGATCAGAACAGCGGCAGCCGCCGCGCGGAGTACCGCATTCGATGAGCACTGATACAGCGGAAATGGAAATCGCGCTGTTCCTGCGCCGCCTCAAGTGGGTGGTGTTGAGCGCCTTCGGGCTGTGGGTGATGTGGCTGCTGGCACCGGTGCTGACCCCGTTCGTGGTCGCATTGATGCTGGCCTGGCTGGGTGACCCACTGGTTGACCGGCTGGAAGCCCGGGGCCGTTCGCGCAATACCGCGGTGGTGCTGGTGTTCGTATTGATGATCCTGCTGCTGGCCTTGGCGCTGCTGATCCTGGTGCCCTTGATCCAACGCCAGATCATTACCCTGGTTGCCGCCTTGCCCCAAGGGCAGGACTGGCTGATGAACACCGCGATCCCATGGCTCGAGCAGAAAACCGGCCTGGAAATCATGGCCTGGCTCGACCCGGGCCGTCTGTTCGAGTGGGTACGCAGCCATTGGCAGCAGGCTGGCGGCGTTGCGACCACGTTCTTTGGCTACGTGTCGCGCTCGGGTTTTGCGATGGTGGCTTGGGTGATCAACCTGGCCTTGCTGCCGATCCTGGCCTATTACTTCCTGCGCGACTGGGACAAGTTGGTCGAGCGGGTTGCATCGATGATCCCGCGCAACCATATCGAAGTGGTTACGCGCTTGGCGCGTGAATCCAACGACGTGCTGGGTGCCTTCATTCGCGGCCAGATCGTGGTGATGATCGCATTGGGTGTGGTGTATGCAGCCGGCTTGACTCTGGTGGGCTTGAACCTGGGCCTGTTGATCGGCCTGGTCGCTGGCTTGATCAGCTTCATCCCCTATCTGGGGGCGACCACCGGCGTGGTGATGGCGGTGCTGGCGGCATTGGTGCAATCACAGGGCGTGGACCTGCAGTTGCTGGTGTTGGTTGGTGTTGTCTTCACCGTCGGCCAGCTGCTGGAAAGCTATGTGCTGACGCCGCGCATCGTCGGTGACAAAATTGGCCTGCACCCGGTCGCGGTCATTTTTGCAGTGATGGCCGGTGGCCAGTTGTTTGGATTCCTGGGAATGCTGTTGGCCTTGCCAGCGGCGGCGGTGATCAACGTCTTGTTGCGCTATGCGCACCAGCGTTATCGCCAAAGTGAGTTGTACGCCGGCCATGGGCCGACGATTGTGTTGGACCCGCGCAGCATTCAAGTGCCGGCGGATCTGAGCATCGTGTCGAAGGATGTAGAACCTAAGTGAGTGTGCCGCAGTTACCGCTGGCCTTGCGTTACCCGCCAGACCAGCGCTTTGAAACGTTCATCGGTGCGCCGGAAGGCGCGCTGCCGCAGTTGCGTGCCGTTGCCAATGGCAGCAGCCAGGACTGGATCTATCTGGTTGGCGCCGGTGCCACCGGCAAGACGCATCTGGCCTTGGCCACCTGTGCTGCCGCGTTGCAGGCCGGGCGCCGACCGGCCTACCTGCCATTGCAGGCCGCGGGTACGCGCCTGCAGGACGCATTGGAAGCGCTGGAAGGGCACGATGTGCTGGCGCTGGACGGGCTGGAATACGTAGCCGGGCGGCGCGAGCAGGAAGTGACGCTGTTCGAGTTCCATAACCGTGCGCGTGCTGCTGACGTGACCGTGATCTATACCTCGCGGCTGCCGCCGGATGGTCTGGGGCTGGTGCTGCCGGATCTGCGCTCACGGTTGTCGCAATGCAGCCGCATCACCCTGGAGCCGCTCGATGCCGAAGGCCGTGGTGCGGTGTTGCGTGAACGTTCGGTGCGCCGAGGCCTGGTGATGGATGAGGCGACGCTGGACTGGTTGCTGACCCGCACCGGCCGTGACCTGAGCGGACTGGTGACCCTGCTGGAGCGGCTGGATCGCGAATCGCTTGCGGCAAAGCGGCGGATCACCGTGCCGTTCTTGAAGCGGGTGCTGGAGAACGGGCCGGGTTGAGGGGGGGGCTTCTGGTTTTTTGTGGGAGCGGCGTGAGCCGCGAAGCAGATGTCTTATCCGCAAGAAAAATGCCTGCGATTGCAGGCATTTTTGTATCTGAGGCTTCAGCGGCTTCGCGATTTACACCGCTCCCACAAACAATGCATCAGTCCAGCATTTGTAGGAGCGGCGTCAGCCGCGAAGCCTGTGCCGTACCAGCAGACAAAATGCCCGCAAATGCAGGCATTTTGGTGTCTGATCCTTCATCAGCTTCGCGGCTTACGCCGCTCCTACAAGCTCGGCTTCCAGCTGCTGCAGGCGCTCGGGCGTGCCTACGTCGGTCCAACGGCCTTGGTGATGCTGGCCGCTGATGCTGTTGCTGGCCATCGCCGCGCGAAGCAAGGGGGCAAGCTTGAAGCGCGGCGGTGTTTCCTTGCTGCCATCGGCATTGCCAATCACGGTCTGCCAGTCCTGCAGCAGCTGCGGTCGATATACGCCGATGCCGGCAAAGGTCAGGCGCGTTTGTTCGCCGTTGTCGTGCAGCAGACCATCGGCATTCAGAATGAAATCGCCGCGCGGGTGCTGCACTGGATTGTCGACCATGACCAGATGCGCGCTGCCCTTCGGTTCCTGCGGCAAGCTGGCGAAATCAAAGTCGCTCCAGATATCGCCGTTGACCGCCAGGAACGGCGCGTCGCCGAGCAGCGGCAGTGCGTTGTGCATGCCACCGCCGGTTTCCAGTGGCACCGGGCCTTCGTAGAGATAGTGCAGGCGCAGGTTCCAACGACTGCCATCGCCCAGTTTTTCCGGGAACTGCGTGGCCAACCAGCTGGTGTTGATCACCACCTCGCGGACGCCCAGTGCAGCCAAGCGCTGCAGATGCCATTCAATCAGCGGCACACCCGCCACGGTCAGCAATGGCTTGGGTGTGTGGTCAGTAAGCGGGCGCATGCGCTCGCCTAGTCCGGCGGCGAAGATCAGCGCCTTCATGCGGCCGCCTTGGCAGCCATCGCCGGCTTGAAGCGGCGCTCGAACAGCTCCTGCAGCGGCGCCAGTTCCGGATAGCGCGGCAGCACTTCATCCAGATAGCGGATGAAACGCGGTGCGTCCTCGAAGTAATGCCCCTTGCCGTCGCGGTCGCGCAGGCGCACGAAGATGCCGAGGATTTTCAGATGGCGCTGCACGCCCATCCAGTCGGCATCGCGCAGGAACTGCGGCCACGGCCGTACCGGCAGGCCAGCGGCCAGTGCCTGTGCGTGATAGCGCGCAAGCCAGGCGTCCACTTTTTGCAGCGGCCAGCTCAGGAAGGCGTCCTTGAACAGGCTGGCCGGATCGTAGGCAATCGGTCCGCTGACCAGGTCCTGGAAATCCAGCACCGCCGGGCCGCCTTCGACCGGCATCAGGTTGCGCGGCATGAAGTCGCGGTGGGTCAGCACCTGCGGCTGGTTCAAGGCGTTGTCCATCAAGCGCCGTTGCACCAGCTGCAGCTGCTCGCTTTCGCCGCAGTCCAAGGTCAGGCCAAGGTGGCGTTGCACGAACCATTCTTCAAACAGGCCGGCATCGCGTTGCAGCAGCGCCTCGCCGAACGCGCCCATGCCATCGGGCACAGGAATCGATTGCAAGCGGATCAGCTGCGCGAAGCTGGCGTCGAACCATGCATCGGCAGTGCCGTCAGTGATGAATCGGGCAAGGGTAGGGCCGCCCAGGTCTTCCAGCAGCAGGAAGCCATTGTCGACATCGCGCGCCAGCACCTGCGGCACGCGCACGCTGCTTGTTTCCAGCAGATCGTGCATGCGCAGCCAGGGGCGTACATCTTCCAACCCGGGCGGTGAGTCCATCACGATGTGGCTGCCGCGCGCGCTGGTGCTGCGCCAATAGCTGCGAAAACCAGCATCGACCGATGCGCGCTCGAGCGTGGTGGCAGGATCGCCAAGTGCGGCGGTGGCCCATTGCAGGCGTTGTTCGGTGCGCAGCGGATCGGAAGCGGGATCGTTCATGGACACTACAAGTGAAGCGGCGCCCGCAGGCGCCGTTGGATGGAGTCAGCGCTTGCCGCCGCTGATCAGGCGCAACAGGCCGAGCAGGGCGATCGCACCGATGATGGAGCCAATGAAGCCAGCCGGCTGGCCTGCCGAATACCAGCCCATCTCACGGCCGAACCAGCCAGCAAACACCGCACCGGCCACGCCGAGCACGATGGTCAGCAGGCAGCCCATGCGGTTGTTGCCGGGCATGAAGAAGCGACCCAGCAGGCCTACGAAGAAGCCGATCAGGATGATGTACAGCCAGCTGTCGCTGCCAAACAGTCCGCTCATGTTCTTGTCCGTGCCAAAGAAAAACGCAGCCTAGCAAGGCCAGGCTGCGTTCGTCATCAAACCATCAACATCCGACCAATCGCGTCGGACCGATCAGCAGCAGCCGTGGCCGCCGTGACGGGTGCCACTGTCGGCGGCCACCGGCGAACCGCTGGTCTCGCCACGCAGGCTGGCGGCGTGGTGGTCGAACAGCACCTTGGACACGCAGGAGGTGACGCGCTTGCCCATCGGGATGTGCAGGAACTCGTTCGGGCCGTGTGCATTGGAATGCGGGCCGAGCACGCCGGTGATCATGAACTGCGCACCCGGGAACTTCTCGCCCAGCATGCCCATGAACGGGATCGAGCCGCCTTCGCCCATGTACATCGCCGGCTTGCCGAAGAAGGCCTGGCTGGCGGCATCGATGGACTGCTCCAGCCACGACGCCATCGCGGGGGCGTTCCAGCCGGTGGAGGCCTTTTCCAGATCCAGGCTGACGTGGGCGCCGTTCGGCGGATCGCGCAGCAGGGCTTCCTTCAGCAGCTCGCCGCAGGCCTTGCCATTGGCGGTCGGCGGCAGGCGCAGCGACAGCTTCACCGAGGTTTCCGGGCGCAGCACGTTACCGGCCGATTCCAGCGGCGGCATGCCGCCGATGCCGGTCACCGACAGGGCCGGACGCCAGGTGCGGTTGAGTACCAGCTCGGTCAGTTCATCGCTCATCGGCTTGAGGCCGTCGACCAGCGGGAACTTGTCGAAGATGGCGGTATCGACCACGTCGGCAGCACGCTTGGCCTGCTCCAGACGCTCGGTCGGCACTTCCACGTGCAGGCCGTCGAGCAGGATGCGGCCGGTGTTCTCGTCCTCGATGCGCGACAGCAGCTGGCGCAGCAGGCGGAAGCTGGACGGCACCACGCCGGAGGCATCGCCGGAGTGCACGCCTTCGTTGAGCACCTTGACGGTGAAGTTGCCGCCGGTCAGGCCACGCAGCGAGGTGGTGCACCACAGCTGGTCGTAGTTGGCGCAACCCGAATCCAGGCACACCACCAGCGAAGGCTGGCCGATGCGATCGGCCAGGTGGTCGACATAGGCGGGCAGATCGTAGGAGCCGGACTCTTCACAGGCTTCGATCAGGATCACGCAGCGGGCGTGCGGCAGGCCTTGTTCCTGTAGCGCCAGCACGGCGGCCAGCGAGCCGAAGATGGCATAGCCATCATCGGCGCCGCCACGGCCGTACAGCTTGTCGCCACGCAGCACCGGCTTCCACGGGCCCAGGTCTTCGTCCCAGCCGGTCATTTCCGGCTGCTTGTCCAGATGGCCGTAGAGCAGCACGGTGTCGTCGCCGGTTTCCGGGCCGGTGGCCGGGATTTCCAGGAACAGCAGCGGGGTGCGGCCTTCCAGACGAACTACCTCGACCTGCAGGCCGGGGATGGTCTGCGCCTTGGCCCAGCTCTCCATCAGGGTTACGGCCTGTTCCATATAGCCGTTGGCGACCCAGTTGGCGTCGAACATCGGCGACTTGTTGGGGATGCGGATGTAATCGACCAATTGCGGGACGATGTCGTTGTCCCACTTGTCGCTGAGAAATTGGCCGATCTTGGCGCTGTCCATCTGGATCTCCGGTAGCAATGTCAGGTGTAACCATTCTACGCCGCTCCCTTGTTCAGGGGGCCTGCGGCGGTTTCATCAATGAATTTTGTAGGGTTTTTCCTACAGACACCCGGGATGTTGGCTGGCTGTCCGCTCGACCTGCTCCGGATATTCTAGGTTCATGTGGCGCGGGACACTGATTCGGCCGGCGGGATAGCTCGCCAATCAGCCAACAAGCCACAAGGAGTACAGCGATGAAGCTTTTTACCGTAACGCTGCAGTCTCTGATTCTCGCATTGTTGTTGACCCTTACGGCGCAAGCCAAGGACAAGGTCGATATCAATACCGCCTCCGCGGCGGAGCTGAATCAGGTGTTGGTGAACGTAGGCCCTTCCAAGGCGCAGGCGATCGTCGAACACAGACAGGCCAACGGGCCCTTCAAAAGTGTCGAGGAACTGGCACTGGTGAAAGGAATCGGATTGAAGACGGTCGAAAGGAATCGTGACCTGATCGAAGCGAGGGCTGGAACTGCCCCCGCCAAGAACGCTACCGGGACGGTAGCTGCGCAGCCGGTTGAGAGGCGCTGAGCGGAAGGAATCGAATAGTGAACCGCCAGGATGGCGGATCACCAGGAACCCGAAAAGGGCAGGACGCTGGGGGCTGGCAGGATGCCAACAAGGATGTGAGGTCGTCCGGTGTTGCACAGTGACGTGCAGCCGGGCGATTTTTCTGTCTCTGCTCCAAAAGAACAAGGCCCGGGTCTTCCCGGGCCTTGTTTGTTTCTGTGGTTTTAGCGCCAGGGCTGCTCCGCAACCTGTGTGTTGCCAATCGCCGCCCTGGCGCTAGCCAGGGCGCGCAGCGGCTTAAACCAGTCCGGTGGCGTAATACACGCCGATGATCGCGAACACCGCCAGGGTCTTGATGATGGTGATGGCGAAGATGTCCTTGTAGGACTGGCGGTGGGTGAGGCCGGTGACGGCCAGCACGGTGATCACTGCGCCGTTGTGCGGCAGCGTATCCATGCCGCCAGAAGCCATCGCCGCTACGCGGTGCAGTACCTCCATCGGAATGCCGGCAGCCTGCGCATTGGCGATGAAACTGTCGGCCATCGCTGCCAGCGCGATGCTCATGCCGCCCGACGCCGAGCCGGTGATACCGGCCATGGCAGTAACTGAAACCGCCTCATTGACCAGCGGATTCGGAATCGAGCCCAGCGCATTGGCCACCACCAGGAAGCCGGGCAGGGCGGCAATGACCGCGCCGAAACCGTATTCCGAAGCGGTGTTCATCGACGCCAGCATCGCGCCGCCGATGGCCGACTTGGTGCCCTCGGCAAACGAGGCAATCACGGGCTTCCAGGCAAAGGCAATCACGCTGAGAATGCCCAGCAACAGCGCCCCCTGCACCGCCCAGATGGCCCCCAGCTTGGACACTTCCTGCACCACCGGCGCCGGGTTGCCGATCACGGCGGGAATGAAGGACTGGGTTTCCCCGTAGAAGCCGGGAATCCAACGGGTCAGGAAGAAGTTGGCCACCCCGACCAGGATCAGCGGCGTGATCGCCACCAGCGGATGCGCCAGGTTCTGGCCCTGGAACGGTTCTGGTTCATTGCGCAGCTCGTCGTTGGCGCCGGCATAGCCTTCGCCGTTACGCACCGCGACGCGGCGGCGCCATTCCAGGTAGCTCATGCCCAGGATCAGGATCACCACGGTGCCGATCACGCCCAACCACGGTGCGGCCCAGCTGTTGGTGCCGAAGAACGCCGAGGGAATGATGTTCTGGATCTGCGGCGTGCCCGGCAGCGCATCCATGGTGAAGGTGAAAGCACCCAGCGCGATGGTGCCGGGGATCAAACGCTTGGGGATGTTGCTCTGGCGGAACAGCTCGGCGGCGAACGGATAGACCGCAAACACCACCACGAACAGCGACACGCCGCCGTAGGTGAGCAGCGCGCAGACCAGCACGATGGACAGCATCGCGCGCTTGGCCCCGACCAGCTTGATGGTGGCGCTGACGATGGACTTGGAGAAACCCGAGACCTCGATCAGCTTGCCGAACACCGCGCCCAGCACGAACACCGGGAAGTACAACTTGAGGAAGCCGACCATCTTGTCCATGAACAGGCCGGTGAACATCGGCTGCACCAGGCTGGGATCGGTCAGCAGCACTGCGCCCAGCGCCGCCACCGGCGCGAACAGGATCACGCTGTAGCCGCGGTAGGCGACAAACATCAGGAAGCACAGGGCCGCCAATACGATCAGAAACGACATTCACAGCTCCCCGGCCAATACATTGCCGGCGAGTATCGGGATGTCGAGGGGGGCGGCCCACTGTACGAAGGGACTATACGCGGCGGGCTAACGCTCCTTTAACGTGCGCTCCATGGCGACATTCGTGTGTCGCAACGTCATACCCGGGAGGAGGGAGACCAATGAAGCGCAAGTATCTGAGTATCGCCATCGGTGGCATTCTGTTGGCACCGGCCGCCTTCGTGCAGGCCCAGGAGCAGCAGGCTGCGCCGGCCGGCACCAAGGCTACGCAGCTGGACGAAGTGACCGTAACCGCGCGTCGCCGCAGCGAGTCCATCCAGGACGTGCCGGTGGCGGTCAGCGCCTTCGGTGAGGAGCAGATCAAGGATCTGCAG
This sequence comes from Stenotrophomonas sp. STEN018, assembly GCF_056760235.1. Taxonomy (NCBI): domain Bacteria; kingdom Pseudomonadati; phylum Pseudomonadota; class Gammaproteobacteria; order Lysobacterales; family Lysobacteraceae; genus Stenotrophomonas; species Stenotrophomonas sp. STEN018. The sequence continues at coordinate 12,588 of NZ_JBRREK010000042.1, read as the reverse complement.
GCCTCGACCGTGGAAGGCCTGCAGGGCGCCGTGCCCAACATGAACATCGCCCAGGGCCGTGGTTCGGCCAACAGCGTCAACGTCTTCATCCGCGGCATCGGCCAGCCCGACGCGCTGCAGACCTTCGACCCGGGCGTGGGCATGTATGTGGACGACGTCTACTACTCGCGCATCAATGGCGCGCTGTTCTCGCTGTTCGATATCCAGCAGCTGGAAGTGCTGCGCGGCCCGCAGGGCACGCTGTACGGCAAGAACTCCACCGGCGGCGCGATCAAGCTGACCACCAAGAACCCCTTCGACAATGAAGGCGGCGCAGTGGAAGTAACCGCCGGTGACTACGGTCGCCTGGAAGGGCGCTTCTATGTCTCGGGCAAGCTGAGCGACACCATTGCCGCAAGCATCGCCGGTGCCAAGATCACCAACGACGGTTACGTCAAGGATGCGGTCACCGGCAAGCGTTACAACGACGACGACACCGAAGCGTTGCGCGCAAAGCTGGCATTCCAGCCGACCGACAACTTCAGCGCGGTCTTGTCGCTGGATACCACCAAGCAGGATGCCGCGCTGACCCTGGGCCGACCGATGGCCGACCTGCGGCAGACCAGCCTGGCGCCGGCTGGTGTGATCGTGCTGCAGCCGGGCGAAACCGGTGAGTGGAACCGTCGCGCGCAGACCTCGTTCAAGGATGGCCAGGGCCAGTACCTGAAGCATTCTGGTGCATCGCTGTCGATGAGCTGGGACATCAACGAGCAGTTCACGCTGAAGAGCATCAGCTCTTACCGCAAGCTCAAGACCAAGTCCTACATCGATATCGACGCCTCCGAGTACGAACTGGGCGACGTGCTGGTGGCGCTGGACCAGAACCAGAAGAGCCAGGAATTCCAGCTGCACTACGACAACGGCTCCAACCTGCACGCCACCTTTGGTGCGTACTACATGAAGGAGAACGTGCCGTCGTACCAGGAAGCCTACGCCGACGATCTGTTCTCGTTCCTGGGTGGCAAGGTGGCGTTCCTGCGCACCATCGAAGACGACCTGAGCACCACTTCGACGGCTGCGTTCGCGCACGTCAACTGGGAATTCGTGCCGACCTGGACCGTGGCTGCCGGCGTGCGCTGGACCAAGGACAAGAAGGACTACGACCGCTCCACCAGCACCTTCTGGGGCGCACCGTTCACCGGTTTGAATGGCACGGTTGCATTCGACGCGAAGGCATCGTGGACCGCGGTAACGCCGTCGGTCAGCCTGCAGAAGGAATTCAGCGACAACCTGATGGGCTACGTCTCGGCCAATCGTGGCTTCAAGTCTGGTGGTTTCAACGGCCGCGCCAATACTGTGTATGACACCCAGCACGCCAAGTTCGACCCGGAATACGTGTGGACTTACGAACTGGGCCTGAAAGGCAGCACGGCCGATCACCGCATGCGTGGTACCGCAACCGCGTTCTACAGCAATTACAGCGACTTCCAGGCACGCGTATCGCAGGACGTGGGTACCTTCCCGGTATTGAATGCTGCCAAGCTCAACATCAAGGGTATCGAGCTGGAAGGCAGCGCACTGCTGGGCGAGTCGACCACATTGAGTGCGCAGCTGGGCTGGATGGATGCCAAGTACGACCGCTTTGAAGACTTCCGTCTGGATCCGTCCTACGCCGGCTACGATCCGACCGTAAACCACGACCACGTGCCGTTCTCGCCGGACGTGACCGCCCGTGTGGCCCTGCAGCATGTGTTCTCGTTGGGTGACAACGGCAGCCTGACCTTTGGCGGCGATGTGTCGTATCGCAGTGACACCTGGTTGTCGGTGGACAACCGTAAGGTGCTGAGTCAGGACGCTTACACCTTGTTGGGTGCCTACGGCGTGTGGGATTCGTCGCAGCTGACCTGGCAGGTGCGTGCAGGCGTACGTAACCTGACCAACAAGGAGTACAAGACCGAGGGTCAGGAGTTCGCCAGCGTTGGCAACATCCAGACCGCGTACTACGGTCTGCCGCGCAACTGGTATGTATCGGTGCGTTACAACTTCTGATGATGGAGCCGGTGACGGCTGCCTGACAGGAACGCAAAACAGCCCTTTCCCGCTTGGCGGGGGAGGGCTTTTGCGTTTGTTGCTGGTGCTCTGGTTGTAGCTACGGCGGTTTCCGAAGCAGATGCTGTTGCTTCGGCTTCGGCTTCGGCTTCGGCTTTGGCTTTGGCCCTGGCCCTGGCTCTGGCTTTGGCTGTTGCTGTTGCTTGAAGCCCCTCTCCCGCCTGCGGGAGAGGGGTTGGGGTGAGGGCAGCCTTTGCTGTTGGCTTCTAAGCTCTGGCTTTTGATGCAAAAGCTAAAAAGCAAACTCCTAGCGAACCGCACCCTCACCCCAACCCCCGCGCTAGCGCGCTCGAAGACTCGCGAACCAATGGTTCGCAAACGCCTCTCCTCGCCCCGGTGGGAGAGGGGCTTTTAGTACCGGCTTTGAGCATCCACCGCTTCATCCCTATCGCTTAACTCCGTATCCTGCCAAGCAGCTTCCGGGAAACGCATTCCATGTTGAGTCTGGTGACAGTGGCCTTGGCGGGTCTGGCCTGGCTGGCCTTGATGTTCGGCGTAGCCTTGTACGGCGAGCGTCGGCCCACTGCGTTTGCCCGCCACTGGCGGCATATCTATGCGCTGTCGCTGGCGGTGCACTGCACCTCGTGGACCTTCTACGGCACCGTCACCCAGGCCGCGCGCCACGGCTGGCCGCTGCCGCCGACCTTCGTCGGCGCGATCCTGTTCTATGCGCTGGCCATCGGCGTGATGATGCGGCTGGTGCGGTTGGCGCGCGAAACCAATGCCACTTCGCTTGCCGACCTGATCGCCGCGCGGCTGGGCCGCGATGCCTGGTTGGCGGCAACGGTGACGCTGGTGACCGTACTCGGCCTGATTCCGTACATCGCGCTGCAGCTCAAAGCGGTGGCGATGAGTTTCGGCATGATCACCTCGCGAGCGGTGGAGGCTGGGCAGAGCGGTTCGATCTGGCAGGACAGCGCCTTGTATGTGGCACTGGCGATGGCCTTGTTTGCCATGTTGTTCGGTGCGCGCCGCGCCGATGCCTCCGAGCACAACCGCGGGCTGGTGCTGGCAATGGCGGCCGAGTCGGTATTCAAGCTGGGTGCGATGCTGGCGCTGGGCGTGTTTGTCTGGTTTGGCTTGAAGGGTGTGCCTGCGGCACCGGTGGTCCCGGTGAGTGCGCCAGAAGGCGGCTTCATCCCGCTGGTGATACTCGGTGGACTGGCGATGTTCCTGCTGCCGCATCAGTTCCATATCGGCGTGGTGGAGTGTCGCGACCCGGCCGATGTGCGCACCGCACGTTGGTTGTTTCCGCTGTACCTGCTGTTGATCGCGCTGCCTATCCTGCCGCTGGCGCGTGCTGGCACCGCGCTGCTGGGCAACAGCGTTCCCTCGGATATGTACACGTTGGCGCTGCCATTCTCGGCCGGCCATGAAGGGGTGGCCTTGTTCGCCTTCCTCGGCGGCCTGAGTGCGGCCACCGGCATGGTGGTGGTCAGTACGCTGACGTTGAGTCTGATGATCGGTAATCACTGGTTCGCACCTGGACTGGTGCGCAGTGCCTGGGCGCGTGCTGGCGGCGGCGATCACCGCCGAGAGCTGGTGTGGCTGCGCCGCGCTGGCATCTGCGTGATCATGCTGTTGGCCTGGGGATACAGCCGCCTGATCGGCGGCAGCAATGTATTGGCCGATATCGGTGCAGTCTCGTTCTCGGCAATGGCCACCTTGGTGCCGGTGCTGGCCTTCGCCATCTGGCGCCCGCAGACACCGCCGCGCGCTGCGATAGCTGGCGTGCTTGCCAGCTTCGCCACCTGGGCCTGGGTGCTGCTGCTTCCTTCCCTGCTGGAAAGTGGTGGGCGCACGCCGACGTGGTTGCTGCAAGGACCTTTCGGTTGGCAATGGCTTGCGCCGCAGGGCCTGTTTGGTCTGACTGGCTGGACGCCGCTGGGGCGGGCAGTGGGGGCGAGTCTTTTCGTTGGCACGGCGGTGACCTTGCTGGCGATGGCATGGCGTCGCGATACCCCGGACCGTATCAGTCGCAATCTGGATGCCGATACCTTGCGCAATGCCGGCCGCCGCTTCCTGCCTGACGAGCGCGTGCAACAGTTGTTGGCGGACGCACCGCGCAGTGGTGCGGTGCCGGCATCAATCGAGGCCAGTGTTGAGCGCGAATTGTCGGCGGTGCTGGGTGCTGCTTCCGCGCGTCTATTGCTGGATGCAGCACGGCGCGAAGGGAATGAGCTGGCGACCGTGGCAGCCATTGTCAGCGAGGCCTCACAGGATCTGCGATTCAGTCAGCAGGTATTGCAGGCCGCGCTGCAGAACATGAGCCAGGGCATCAGCGTGATTGATCGCGAGCAGCGGCTGGTGGCGTGGAACCGGCCTTATGCGCGGATGTTCGGTTTCCCTGATGAGTTGTTGCAGGTCGGCCGGCCAATCATGGACTTGACCCGCTGGGCGCTGCAGGCGATGCCCGCACGTGGCGGCGATGAGCGTGCAGTGGATAGGCGTTTGGCCTTCATGCGCGCCGGCACGGCGCATCTGACCGAGCGCGTGTTTCCGGATGGCAGCATCGTCGAGATTCGTGGCAATCCGATGCCGGGCGGTGGTTTTGTTGCCACCTTTACCGATGTCACCGAGTTCCGCCGCAGCGAGCGCGAACTCAAGCGCAGCAACGAGACGCTGGAGCAGCGCGTGGGCGAGCGTACTGCGTTGTTGGAATCGGCCAAGCGTGAGGCTGAGCGCGCCAATGACGCCAAGAGCCGCTTCCTTGCCGCGGTTGGCCACGACCTGTTGCAACCCTTGCACGCCGCACATCTATTCACCGATACGCTGGCGCAACAAGTGGAATCCAGCCAGCAGCAACAGGCGGTGGTGCAGATCCGTGGCGCCTTGGATTCCACCACCGATCTATTGACCGGTCTGTTCGATATGTCGCGGCTGGAGGCCGGTGGTCTGGTGCCGCAACCACGCGATCTGCCGTTGGCTGAAGTGCTGGATCCCTTGGTTTCCGAATTCCGCGCGCTGGCCACCGAGCGTGGGTTGGCGTTCCACTACATGCCTACTCGTGCGTGGGTGAACAGTGATCCGCAGCTGCTGCGGCGGGTGCTGCAGAACTTCCTGGCCAATGCGGTGCGCTACACAAGCCAGGGTGGCGTGTTGTTGGGCGTACGCCGCGAAGCCGACTGCCTGCGGGTTGAGGTGCACGACACCGGCCCGGGCATTGCCAAGGAAGAACAGCAGCGCATATTCGAAGAGTTCCGGCGTGGCGAGGACAGCAGCGGGCAAGGGCTTGGTCTTGGGCTGGCGATTGCAGATCGCATCGCTGGCTTGTTGCATGCACCGCTGCGCCTGCGCAGTGAGAAAGGGCAGGGCACTGTCTTCTCGGTGACTTTGCAGCGAGTGACCTCGCCGCAGATTGCCAACCTGCCGCGCACACGCAACGCGGCAACCTCGGGTGGCGTGCCGGTACTGGTGGTCGACAATGATCCCGCGGCTTTGCAGGGATTGGCTGGGCTGCTGCGTGGTTGGGGTTACAGCGTGGCGGAAGCTTCGGGCGAAGCGCAGGCGGTAGCGGCATTGCAGGTGACACCTGCGAGCTTGTGGCTGTTTGATTACAACCTGGATGACGGCGACACCGGCACCGCACTGCAGCTGCGGTTGGGCGAACGTTTTGGTGCAAGACCGACCTTGATCCTTAGTGCCGACGACAGTCTGGCAACGCGCCGCGAAGTGCTGGAGCAGGGACTGACCCTGCTGCACAAGCCGGTGCGGCCGCTGGCGCTGAAGTCGATTCTGGATCGGCTGTTGGCGGCGGATGCTTTGAGGCCGGGAATTGGCAGCAAGGAATAGCTACCTATCTCGGCGAGCACGCCTGTCAGGAACTCCGGACCTCGGCATTCCCGCAATACGCTGCATGCAAAGCCTGCATCACGCCCAACGCCGGGCTATCCGCCAGCGTGTAGTAAATGGTCTGTGCTTCGCGACGGGTACTGACCAGGGCGGCTTCTCGCATTACCGCCAGATGCTGTGACAACGCGGACATCGACAAGCCAACCTGCGCCTGCAATTCGCCTACCGATGCTTCGCCTTCCACCAGGCGGCACAGCACGCGCAGCCGGGCCGGATGGGCCAAGGCCTTGAGCAGCTGCGCGGCCTGTTCGGCATGTGCCTGCATCTGTTCCATGTTCATCTCTGAAGGACGCATCTGGGGCTGTGAGTCGGGCTTGTGCTTTGCAGGGGACTAGTTTAGTTTAGAAAAAGCTAAATTAAAAGCGAGGCACCCCATGAGCCAGGCGCAGATGTCATCAACCTTGATCGAGCCGTTCTACGACAAGGACACCGGCACCTTCAGTTACGTGGCCTACGACCAGGTCGGCGGCATGGCGGTCATCATTGATCCGGTGCTGGACTACGAGCCGGCTGGTGCGCGCATCAGCACCGCTTCGGCCGATGCGCTGTTGGAATTCGTGCGTGGCAAGCTGCTGACGGTGGCGTGGATTCTGGAAACCCATGCACACGCCGATCATCTCAGTGCTGCCGGCTATCTTGCCGATCAGCTGCAGGCGCCGGTCGCCATCGGTCGCGGCATCGTGCAGGTGCAGCAGCACTTCAAGACGGTGTTCGGGCTGGGTGATGAGTTCATTGCCGACGGACGTCAGTTTGATCGGCTGTTCGATGATGGCGACACCTTCAATGTTGGCGCCTTGAGTGCGCGGGTGATCGCCACGCCAGGGCACACCGACGACAGCCTCACCTATGTGATCGGTGATGCCGCGTTTGTCGGTGACACGGTGTTCGCCAGCGACACCGGCACCGCGCGCTGTGATTTCCCCGGCGGCGATGCGCATCGTCTGTATGCGTCCATCCAGCGCATTCTGTCGCTGCCTGCTGAGACGCGTATCTGCCTATGCCACGACTATCCCGGCAACCGCCGCGAGGCGCAGGCACAGACCACGATCGACGAGCAGCGGCAGAACAACGTGCATCTGAAGGGCGGTACCGACGAAGCGGCATTCGTACAGATGCGCCAGCAGCGTGATGCGACCCTGCCGGTGCCGAAGCTGATCCTGCCTGCGCTGCAGGTGAACATCCGTGGTGGCCGCCTGCCGGCGCCGGATGCCAATGGCGTGCGTTACCTGCGGCTACCGCTGGATCAGATCGGAAAGGCGCAATGAACAGTTGGATGATGGCTTTGGCTGGTGGCGTACTGATCGGCATTGCCGCTACGTTGCTGCTGTGGTTGACCGGGCGTATCGCTGGTATCAGCGGCATTCTTGGTGGTGTGTTGATGCCGCGTAGTGGTGAGGTCGCTTGGCGTGCGGCGTTCCTGATTGGTTTGATTGGCGCAGGTGCTGCGTACCTGTGGCTGGTGCCGGGGGCCTATTCGCCGAGGCAGGGCTTTTCGCCGTTGTTGCTGGTGATTGCAGGCCTGCTGGTGGGCTTTGGCACGCGGATGGGCAATGGTTGTACCAGCGGCCACGGTGTCTGTGGTCTGGGGCGCTTGTCGATGCGTTCGTTCGCCGCCGTGATGACCTTCATGGCTACCGCGATCGTGACCACTTACATCGTGAGGCACGTGGCATGAGCACATCGCGCATCAGCTTGGCTGCACTGGTTTCCGGCGCGCTGTTCGGGCTTGGGTTGGCGCTGTCGGGCATGACCGATCCGCAGCGCATCCTGGGTTTTCTGGATGTGTTTGGTGACTTCAATCCGGCGCTGCTGTTTGTGCTGGGCGGCGCGGTTGGGACGACGATGCTGTTGTTCCGATTTGTGCTGCGACGACCGGCGCCGGTGTTTGGCGAGCGCTTCCAGATATCGGATCTGCGCAGTATCGACCGACGGTTGCTGGTCGGTGCGGCCTTGTTTGGTATTGGCTGGGGATTGGCTGGATATTGCCCGGGGCCGGCCTTGGTTGGCCTGGGGGTGTTTTCATCGGAGGCACTGTGGTTTGTGCCGGCGATGGTGGCGGGCATGTTGCTGCATAAGGCGGTAAGTCGGAACACCGGTTTGTAGGAGCGGCGTCAGCCGCGAAACTGGTATTGGTTCCGACACAGAACTAAGCGCAATCAGGCAGGAATGCGTGGGGTTGATCTGGCTGTGGGCTGCATGTCCGCTAGCTTCGCGGCTTACGCCGCTCCTACAAAGCTCCGATCAGGATCACAGCGCCTGTCGCGCCGGGTCGCTCAATTCCAGCTCGCGCAACACCACGCTGGCCTGGGTGCGGTTGCGCACGCCAAGGCGTTCAAAAATCGCGGATAGATGTGCCTTGACTGTGCGCTCTTGTACATCCAGGCGGTCGGCGATCTGCTTGTTGAGTAGACCTTCGGCCACCAGCGCCAGTACGCGGAACTGCTGCGGTGACAGACTTGCCAACCGTGCGGCCAGTTCGCTGTCATGGGTGGAGGATTGCGCACGCGATACCGATGCGCGCAGCGAAGCAGGCAGCCATTGCTCGCAGGCCATCACGCTGCGGATCGCCTCGCGCAGTTCGTTCAAGCCAGAACTCTTGGGTAAGTAACCAGCAGCGCCATGGTCGAGTGCACGTCGCACCACGCGCGGGTCGTCGTTGGCCGACACCACGATCACCGCCACGCCGGGGTGCTGGGCGCGGATCGCGGCCAGCCCGGCCAGGCCGTGGTTGCCCGGCATATGCAGGTCGAGCAGGATCAGATCGGTATCCGGCGCTGCATCCAGTGCGGCCAGCACGCCTTCCAATGATTCGGCTTCGCGTACAGATAAATCGCTGACGGCCTCGCTGGCGGCCTGCCGCAGGGCGGCACGGAACAGGGGATGGTCGTCGGCAATCAACAGGCTGGGCATGGCAGTGCTAACTGGATGGAAGGAAGCGGGCGCCCGCTTGTCTGCAGCGTGTGCCCGGGGCAGTATGCCGTGGATTTCAGCCATTGCCCGCTTCCTCCTGTTTTTCCAGACTTACTGCGCGGTCCAGCCGCCGTCCATTGGCATTGCCGCGCCGGTCAGGTTGTGCGACTCGCGGCGGCACAGCCACACCACCATTGCACCGATATCCTCCGGCAGCGACATGCGCAGGCTGGGCTGCTTTTCTTCCAGCAGGGCACGCACGCCATCGTCGCGGCTGCCGCCGTTGCGGTGGGCCTGGATCTGCGGCTCGATCAGCGGGGTTTCCACCCAGCCCGGGCATACGCAGTTGACGGTGACGCCGCCGCTGTCACGGCTGCCGGCCGCGGCGTATTCCAGTGCGGCCACCTTGCTCAGGCCGACGATGCCGAACTTGCTGGCCACATAGGGCGCTTTGTTCTTGGAGGCGACCAGCCCGTGCACCGAGGCGATATTGACCACCCGGCCGTAACCGCGCTCGGCCATGCCCGGCAGTGCGTGCTGCATGGTGTGGAAGGCAGCGCTGAGGTTGATGGCGATGATGTCGTCCCACTTCTGCGGCGGCTGCTCGGCCAGCGGCGCGGCGTGCTGGATGCCGGCGCAGTTCACCAGGATGTCGATGTTGCCCCAGGCCTGCACGGCTTCGAGCATGTGTGCGATCTGGTCGGGTTTGCGCAGATCGGCATCGAAGTGCTGCGACTCGCTGCCGGCATCGGTGACGCTCTTCAGCGCCGCCTCGATCTGTTCGGGGCTGCCAAGGCCGTTGATGGCCACGCGCGCGCCGGCACTGGCCAGGGCCTGGGCGATGGCCAGGCCGATACCGGAGGTACTGCCAGTCACCAATGCGGTGCGGCCTTGCAGGAAGTGGTCCATGGGGGGACTCCGATTACTATGGGGGATGGTGGAAACGTAGCAGCCGCCGCGCTAAAAGCGTGTGGTACTTAAGTACGATGAGCCGGGTGCTGCCGCTCTGCTAGGGTGCGCCCATGAGCCAATCCCTATTGCGCGCCGCCTGCGGCCTATTCGTCGGACTGAGCCTGGCCTCCTGTGCCAGCGGCCCAGCATCCAAGTCCGTGGAGCCTTCCATGTTCAGCAACGAACTCCGCAGCGAGCATCGTGGCAGCGATGACCTGCTTACCGCCGGGCTTGGCCTGGCCGGCCTGCGCAGCATGGCGCCGCCGGCCTTTGCCGACGCCAGCGCACCGACCGTGGACGAACTGCGCCGGCGCGCGCTGTGGGGCAGTTGGCGCGGCATTGCCGACCTCGCTCCTGGCGGTGGTTACGGCGAACTGTTCGGCAGCCTGCAAAGCGTGCCCGGCCGCGAGTATTCGGCGTTCGCGCGCCTGCCCGGTGCCAAGCAGCCGCATCGCGTGCTGGCGCAGATTCCGGACAACTTCGATACCGCCAAGCGCTGCGTGCTGGTAGCACCGGCGTCGGGCTCACGTGGCATCTATGGCGCAGTCTCGGTTGCGGCCGCGTGGGGTCTGCCCAAGGGCTGCGCCGTGGTCTATACCGACAAGGGCGCTGGTAGCGACTATTACGACCTCAACGCGCAGATCGGCGTGCGTGCCAACGGTACGGTCGGCGCATTGGGCGAAGTGAGTGATCTGGCCTTCGTGCCGGATGCGCCGATCAATGCGTCGGGCGTGGCATTCAAGCATGCGCACTCCAAGGACAACCCAGAAGCGGACTGGGGTAGGCATGTAAAGCAGGCGGCCGAATTCGCGTTGCTTGCATTGGCCGAAGCCTATCCGCAGGCTGCACCTTTCACCTTTGAAAACACCCGCATCATTGCCGTCGGTATCTCCAACGGTGGCGGTGCGGTGCTGCGTGCGGCCGAGCTGGAGGGCGATTGGCTGGATGCCGTGGTGGCGGGCGAGCCCAGCATCTACTCCAGCGGCCCGGGCGCACGGGCGCTGTACGACTACAGCACCGAAGCGGCGCTGTTGATGCCGTGTGCGCAGCTGCACATGAGCAACCTGCCTCAGCCGCCGATGACCGCAGCCCTGCAGGCCGGTGCAGCAGTGCGCTGCGCGACATTGGCGGCCGAAGGCGTGATCAGCGGGGCGACCCCGGCCGCACAGGCCAAATCGGCTTACGATTTGATGTTGAGCAAAGGCTGGACCGAGCAGTCACTGCGCGCTGGTGCCTTGTCCACCGGCTTCGATCTATGGCGTGCCATTGCGGCGACGTACGCATCGGCATACGGGCGCTATGGCGTGGGCGAGCATCCCTGCGGCTTCAACTTTGCCGCACAGAACCCGGATTTCTCGCCGCGCGCGGCAACAGCAATCGAGCGTGCAGCATGGATCTCCGACGGCAGCGGTATTCCCCCGGGCGCTGGCGTTGGCCTGCTCGACAGCAAGGTTGCCTTGCCTGACCTGACTTACGCCGGCCTGAAGTGCCTGCGCGGTCTGTGGGATGGCCAGAGTGAAGACGCCAAGCGCGTGCAGGCGGGCATCCAGGCCACCCATGCTGGTTTGCCGCGCAAGGGCCTGCCGGTGATGGTGGTGCACGGTGCTGACGATGGTTTGATTCCACCGGCTTTCAGTAGCGCGCCGTATACAGCTGCAGCCAAGGCTGCAGGGCGTGAGGTGAGTTACTGGAAGGTGCAGAACGTGCAGCACTTCGATGGTTTCCTCGGCTTGCCGGATTACGGCTCGCGTTACCTGCCGCTGTTGCCGTATGTGTACGAGGCGTTGGATCGGGTGCAGGCGCGCTTGGACAAGGGCACGGCGTTGCCGGCGGATGCTGTGATCGCGACCACGCCGCGGGCGGGCAAGCCGTTGACGGCTGAGAACCTGGCAATGCCGAAGTAAGGGCTTCTACCCCCTCCCTTTTGCGTAGCAAAGGGGAGGGTTGGGGAGGGGTTGGCTTTGCTCTGCGCTGTTGGATTTGTGGCTTCGCGGCTGACGCCGCTCCTACAAAAGCACGATCAAAAGCTGGTAGTGGCATCATTGGCTGATGCATACCTTGAACTCTCCTTCCCGCGTCATCCCCTCCGCTCTCTACCAGCGCGAGCGCTGGCGCAATGGCCTGGGCTGGACGCGCGAGATCCTGCGTTTGCCGGAGCAGGGCGATTGGCAGCTGCGCCTGTCCATCGCTGAGATCGAACAGGATGCGGCGTTCTCCGCATTCTCCGGTGTCGAGCGTGAGCTGGTGCTGCTGCAGGGCGAAGGCCTGCGTCTGCGCTTTGCCGATGGCCGTTGCGAAACCCTGCTGCCGCCGTATCAGCGCCTGCGCTTTGCCGGCGAGGAGCAGCTGGTAGGCGAGCTGGTCGATGGTGTGACCCAGGATTTCAATCTGATGTGGCGCCGCGATAGCTTGCAGGCTGAGCTGCTGCATCGGCCGTTGGTCGGGCCCATGTTGTTTTTCACCGAGCCGCAGGCGGCGTGGGCGATTCATCTATTGGCCGGGCAGGCCGAGTTTGAAGGTGGTGTGCTGCCGGCAATGTCGGCGGGCGATACCGCGTGGTTGGCTGCCGGTGAACGGCAGCGCTACACGCTCAGTGGCGGTGGGGAATTGCTGGCGATAAAGGTGGCCCCGGCTGTTGTAGGAGCGGCGTGAGCCGCGAAGCCACAGAACCAACAGCACAAGGCTTCACCTGTAGTGGGGGGGGGGGGGGGGGGGGGGGGGGGGGGGGGGGGGGGGGGGGGGGGGGGGGGGGGGGGGGGGGGGGGGGGGGGGGGGGGGGGGGGGGGG
>NZ_JBRREK010000041.1:0-40651 GCF_056760235.1 Stenotrophomonas sp. STEN018 | reverse complement strand
CCCCCCCCCCCCCCCCCCCCCCCCCCCCCCCCCCCCCCCCCCCCCCCCCCCCCCCCCCCCCCCCCCCCCCCCCCCCCCCCCCCCCCCCCCCCCCCCCCCACCCCCGCCCCCCCCCCCCCCCCCCCCCCCCCCCCCCCCCCCCACTACATGAGCATTGCGTTCAATCCGTCGGCTGCAACAACGCCGTACGCGCCTCGTCCAGCAGCACATTGACCTGGCGCAGGCGCACCGAGGAGCGCGACCAGACCATGCCGATCCGGCGCGGCTCGCTGGGCTCGGGCAGAGGAATGCGCACCACCGAAATCCCTTCCGGCCACGGCTTTGCCCAATCCGGCACCAGCGACACACCCAAGCCGCGATCCACCATCACCGCAATCGCATTCAGCGCATTCAGCTCGAACCGTTCGCGCGGCACGATGCCGGCTTTGCGCAGGTATTCGTCGGCCTGGCGGCCGCCCCATTCGTGGCGGTCGTAGCGGATCAGTGGCTCTTCGCGCAGCAGCTGGTGCGGGTCGGCACCGGCCATGCGTGCCGGCGCCAGCACCACCAGCGGCTCTTCACGCAGCAGCTGCCAGTCGCAGGTCTTGGGCAGCGAGAACGGTGCCTGCAGCACCATCGCCGCATCCAGGTCACCTGCTTCCACCGCGCCGTACAGGTCGGACGAATAACCGGGTTTGATGAAGACGTTTATCTCGGGGAACTTGGCCACCATCCGCGCCAGGATGTCCGGCACCAGCCCGCCAAGCGCGGTAGGGCAGGCGCCCAGCCGCAACTCGCCGGCCATGCCGCTTTCATTGGCCACGCTGCGCAGATCAGCCACGCCACGCAGCAGGTCGCGCGCGCGTTGCAGGATGCGTGCACCTTCCTCGGTGACGCTGACGGTGCGGCCGGCGCGGGCAATCAGTGGTGCGCCCAGCTCGCGTTCCAGCGTGCGGATCTGCTGGGCAACGGCGGCCGGGGTGATGTGCAGCATGCGTGCCGCCGCGGCCATGGAGCCACGGTCGACCACGGTGACAAAGGTATTGAGAAACTGGGTTTCCACGCGATTAGACCTCTCAGCTGCGCGCCAAACTACACCAGCGGGCGCGGCGGCGCGATCCGACCAATGGCAGGGTCACCGCGCCGGCAGTGTGAAATGCCTGCGGTCCGCGACGGATGGCGGGCCGCAGGCCGGTCTTCACAGAGCGTCCTGCTTGTAGATGGTCAGGCCCTTCAGCGAGCGGTTCGGGGCCGGGAAGAACAGGCTGGCCACATAGCCGATCACGATGCACAGGAAGATCGAGATGGCCAGGTAGAAATACGGATGCACCAGGCTGTACCACCAGGCAACGAAGGTCAGCACGATGCTGGAGGCGACGCCAATCGCCACGCCGGCGGAGTTGGCGCGGCGGGTGAACATGCCCAGCGTATAGGCACCAGCAAAGCCACCGCCGAGCAGGCCGGCCAGTTCGATCGACACGTCGAACAAGGAGTGGATGTCGTAGCGGGTCATGATCAGCGCCAGGCCAATCGCGGTAAAGCCGACCAGCACCGTGGAGATTTCCGCGAACAGCACGCTCTTGCGCGGGGTCGGGTTCTTGGCCAGGCGTTCGTAGAAGTCGACCGAGATCAAGGTCGCCACGCTGTTCATGATGCTCGACAGCGTTGCCATTGCAGCGGCAAATACGCCGGCGATGATCAGACCGGTGACACCCGGCGGCAGTTCGGCTGCGATGAACAGCGGGAAAGTCGCGTCGATCGGCAGCAGCGGGTCCAGACGCTGCGGGTTGTTCTTGTAGAACACCCACAGTGCGGTGCCGATGCCGTAGAAGATGAAACCACCCGGAATCATGATCGCGGCGAACGCCCAGATCGAGCGGCCGGCTTCCTTGTCCGACTTGGTGGCCAGCGTGCGCTGCATCAGCACCTGGTCCTTGGGGAAGGTCAGTACCACGTCGAACACGACCAGGAAGATGAAGCCCCACACGGTGGCCTTGGTCAGGTCGAAGCTGAAATCGAACAGCTTGGTCTTGTCTTCCATCGCGGCAGTGGCGACGAATTCACCGAAGCCACCCTTAAGCGTCCACACGATGAACAGGATGGCGAAGATCGCGCCGCCCATTTTCACGATTACCTGCACGAAGTCGGTCCAGATCACCGCCTTCATGCCACCCATCGCGGTGTAGAGGATGGTGAATACGCCCATCATCATGATGCTCCACACCACGCTGATGCCGGTGATGGTGGCGATGGCCAGCGCCGGCAGGAACAGCACCACGCTCATGCGCGCGCCGATCTGCATGACGATGCACAGCGCGCTGGCGAGCATGCGGATGGCCGGATGGAAGCGGGTTTCCAGATAGGAGAACACGCTCATCAAATCCAGCCGACGCAGCAGCGGCACGATCCACACCGCGACGAACATCAGGCCAAGCACTGCGATCAGGTTGTTGGTCAGATACTGCCAGTTGGTCTCGAACGCCTTGGCCGGAATGGCGATGAAGCTGATCGAGCTGGTGTTGGTCGCGTACAAGCTCACGCCCGCTGCCCAGAACGGAATGCTGCGGCCACCGACGAAGAAGTCGGCGGTGCTGGCGCGCTTCTCGCGGAAGTAGAAGTAGGCGCCCATGCCGAGCATCGCGCCCAGGTAGATGATGATCACCGCCCAGTCCAGCCAGCCCAGCAGGTGCTTGCCGCTCTGCAGCTCAAAGGTGTGCAGGCTGCCGTCGGCATTCGCCCAGGCAAGGCCATTGCCCCAGCTTGCACTGGCCACTGGCGCCTTGGCATCGGTATCGGCCAGATCGGCCCAGGCGCTGGTGATGGTGTGGAAGGTGCGCGCGTGGCTGTTGCCGGTCGCGTCGGTCACCTGCATCAGCAAGTGCGCCTGACCGAGTGCACGCAGCGAACCGGGCACCACGTCGCCACCAATGGCCGGCAGGCTGTGCCAGCCCTTCTCAGCGTTCCAGCGCAGCAGTTGCTGTGCGCCGTTGTTGCCGACTACCGCGTACAGCGCGCCCTTCTGCGCCTGCAGTGCGACCGCTGCAGCAGCGCCCGGCCAGATCGGCTGCGGCTGCCATTGCGCGGCATCGGCCGGTTTTTTGTACAGCTGGGTGACGCCGCTATCGTCGACGCCGGCTACGAACAGTGCGCCGTCGAGCGCGGCTGCGTGTGCATTGCTCAATGGGGTTGGCAATGCCAGCGACTGGCCCGTGCCCAGTGTTTCGCCCTTGAGGGTGATCTGCTGCAGCTGATTGCTGTGCAGCGCATCGGTGCCGGTCAGCAGCCAGGTGCTGTCGCCGTTGCGCACGATGTCCTGCACGATCTCGTTGCTGATGCCGGTGGCCGGCGTCCACGCCTTGCCGTTCTTGCCCAGCAGCCAGGCCTTGTCGCCGGAACGGGCCAGCAAGCGGCCGTTGATATCCAGCAACTGCTGCACCTGCGCAGCGCCGGGCAGGGCCGGCAGCGCGCCGGACTTCACTGCGTTCAAACTCTCCTCAGCGGCAGCCGCCGTACCGGCCAGTGCCAGCAAGGTGGTGACAACGAGCAGGCGGAAGCCGAGCGAGAAGCGATGCGACAGCGCGGCGAGCGCGGTGGCCATGGGCGTGGGCATGGATGGAACCCCGGTAATGAACGGCGTAGCGGCGAACCGCCAGATGGAAAGATCAGGCGCGCAGGGCGCCAGCGAGCAGGGCTTCGGCCCGGCGCAGGTAAGGCACATCGATCATGCGTCCCTCGAACAGGAACGCACCGCGGCCCAGATCGCTGGCCGCCTGCGCGGCGGCAACAATACGCCGTGCTTCGTCCAGCTCGGCCTCGGCCACGCTGAAGATCACATTGGCCTGACCCACCTGACGCGGATGGATGCAGCTCTTGCCGATATAGCCCAGCTGCTGCGCGAGCATGGCCTCGGTACGGAAGCCCTCGGCATCGGCCACATCCGGCCAAGCCCCGTCACAGGCGAACACGCCGGCTTCGGTGGCGGCCATTTTCACCGCGAACAGCACCGCATGCACATTGGCCGGCGTACGGGCGATGCCATTGGGCGCGAACAGATCGCCCAAGCCCAGCTGCAAGCCGGCCACGCGCGGATGCGCGCCAGCCAGCTCGGCGGCCAAGCGCAGGCCGCGCGGGGTTTCGATGTTCAACAGCAGGCCGATCGGGCGGGTCACACCGTTGGCGGCCTCGGCCCGTTCCAGCGCCACGGCAACCTGGCGCACCTGCGCGGCCGATTCCACCTTGGGGATATTCAGCAGCCACAGGCCGGGCACCGCCATCGCGGCCAGATCGGCGGCGAAGTGCGGGCTGTCGGTGGCATTGGTGCGGACGATCAGCAGCTTGTTGCTGGCAAGCACATCGGTGCGGGCGAGGAAGCTGGCGATGGCTGCGCGCGCCGCCTGTTTGCCGGCCTCGGGGACGGAATCCTCCAGATCGAAGGACAGGGCATCGGCCGCGCTGGCCAAGGCCTTGTCGAACAGTTCCGGACGTGCGCCGGGCACAAACAGCTTGCTACGCATGGCTTCCCCTCACTTTGAGAGGCAGTCTGCGCGAATCGGAACGCTGAAAAAGTGTATTCCCCGACATTCACCCGATAGGTTTTGTTGTGGTTTGCGGGGTTTGGCGGGTGGGGTGAAGCGCTCCACAAGCCGTCCGAATCGCATGCTGTCCCTTCCCCCGCCTGCGGGGGAAGGTGCCCGAAGGGCGGAAGGGGGCGCTTTTGATTTTGCCTGAGCTGTCGGAACGCAAGCCGAAGCGGCGGGAGAATCAAAGCCAAAGCCAAAGCCAAAGCCAAAGCCAAAGCCAAAGCCAAAGCACCCCTCCCCAACCCTCCCCTTGGCCTACGGCCAAAGGGAGGGGGCAGATTGCCGCGGCGTCCGGCAGCCGCAAGGAGTGCTGCAGACGCCAGCGCTGTCCCCTCTCCCGCTTGCGGGGGAGGGTGCCCCGAAGGGGCGGGTGGGGGAGCTTTTGATCTTGCTTGTGACTTGCCCTTCAGCAGAAATCAAAGCCCAGCCAAGCAACAACCCACCAAGCTAGGCTTTCTTGCCTGTCTGTAACGGCCCACAAAACCCAGCACCAAACACCCCAAGCCTTTTACCCAAGACCAAACCAAGCCCCAGAAGACCCCCGGCAGCACAGTTAACCCCACCACCAACCCGGTTCAGCCTGATATACACAAGCCGCCCCGGCTATCATGACCCTTCACATAAATCAGCCAAATCCGGCGGCCCTATTAAGGCGCCAAAACGCTGAAACAAACCACCGAGGCAGGGGAAGCATGGCGGAAGTAACCAAGGCCCGGACAGGCCACCTGATACGCAAGCTGTTCAGCATCCTGCAGGCCCGGCCCGACGGCATGAAGGCCGCAGAAGCCCTGGCAACCCTGGCGTCCCAGGTCGAACTGACTCCCTACGAAGCTGGCGACTACCCCACCGGCGGGCGCCGCTTCGAAAAGATCGTGCGCTTCGCCACCGTCGACACCGTAAAAGCCGGCTGGCTGGTCAAGGACAAGGGCATCTGGAGCATCACCGCCGAAGGCGCCCAAGCCTTGCAGCACTACCCGGACGGCGAGCAGTTCTACCGCGAGGCGGTACGCCTGTACCACAAATGGAAAAAGGCGCAGCCCGTAGTCGAAATCGACGAAGGTGATGACGAAGCGGTGGAGAAGTCCGCCAGCATCACCCTGGAACAGGCCGAAGAAATGGCCTGGGCCGAGATCGAGGCATATCTAGCAGACATGCCGCCCTACGAGTTCCAGGAGCTGGTGGGCGCACTGCTCACCGCCATGGGCTACCACGTGGCGTGGATTGCCCCACCCGGCAAGGACGGCGGCGTGGACGTCATCGCCTACAACGACCCGCTGGGCACCCGCCCGCCGCGGATCAAGGTGCAGGTCAAACGCAACGCCAACTCACCCAAGATCGACGTGATGGGCCTGCGCAGCTTCATGGCCGTGCTGGGCGAAGGCGACGTAGGCCTGTTCGTGGCCCTGTCCGGCTTTACCAAAGACGCCGACCTGGAAGCCCGCCAGAGCCACCGCCGCATCACCCTGATCGACGCCAACCAGCTGGTCGAACTGTGGACCCGCCATTACGGCCAGCTGGATGACAGCGCCCGCCGCCGTCTGCCGCTCAAGCCGGTTTGGTTTTTGGCTGGCGAAGCGTAAACGTCTGTCTCCGCACGATACTCAATATTTTTTAGGTTAAAGCATGACCGCACTGAATCTACTCCTCGAAGGTTTCCGCAACGCCTCGCTATCCGAACGCGAAAAAGGTACCTATTTCGAGGAATTGATCCTCGCTTACCTACGCAACGAGGCCACGTATCGTGACCTGTACAGCAAGGTCTGGACCTGGGCCGAATGGGCGCCAGCCAACGGCTTCACCGCCAAGGACGACGGTATCGATTTGGTGGCCGAGGTGGCTGGAAGCGGCGAGATCCACGCCATCCAGTGCAAGTTCTACGATCCGGACTACAAGCTGCAGAAGAAGGATATCGACAGCTTCTTCACCGCATCTGGGCGCAAGCCGTTTGCACATCGCATCATCGTCAGCACCACCAATCACTGGTCCGAGCACGCCGAGAACGCGCTGGTCGATCAACAGCCACCAGTTAGCAAGATTGATTTGCACGATCTGGAGGAAAGCCAGATCGACTGGGCGCGCTACCAGTCAAAAGCCGCGCCGGTCCTGAAGTCGAAGAAGTCACTACGCCCACATCAGGAGAACGCCCTCAAGGCGGTGATGGCCGGGTTGGACGAGGCTGAGCGCGGCAAGATGATCATGGCTTGCGGCACCGGCAAGACTTTCACCAGCCTCAAGATCGCGGAGGAGATGGCCGGTAAGGGCAAACGCGTACTCTTTTTGGTGCCCAGCTTGTCGCTTCTATCGCAGACGCTTACGGAATGGACGCAGGAAAGCGCCATCCCGCTGCACAGCTTTGCAGTGTGTTCTGACAGCGACGTAGGCAAGAAAAAGGGAAGAAAGGAGGACGATATCGTCCAGACCTTCGCTCATGAGCTGCGCTACCCGGCCACTACCGATGCCAAGCGCTTGGCGCAAGGGGTTGCGGCGCGCCATGACGCCGAGCACATGACCGTTGTGTTCAGTACCTACCACTCCATCGAGGTACTCCATGATGCCCAGCATGCCTATGGTCTTGCCGATTTTGACCTGATCGTCTGCGACGAGGCCCACCGCACCACGGGCGCTACCTTCGATGGCGATGACGAAAGCGCCTTTGTGCGTGTCCACGATGCTGGTTACCTCCGCTCAGTCAAGCGCCTGTATATGACGGCTACCCCGCGCATCTACGGCGACGGCGCCAAGGCCATCGCCGAGCGCGACAATGCCACCCTGTACTCGATGGACAACGAGGACTGGTACGGCAAGCAGTTGTTTGTCATCACCTTCTCAGAAGCGGTCAAGCGTGGCCTGCTGGTGGACTACAAGGTCATCGTGCTGGCGGTGGAGGAATCACACGTAAGCCGACGTCTGCAGGCCCTGCTGAAGGACGAGAGCAACACGCTGAAGGTGGATGATGCGGCCAAGATCGTCGGCTGCTGGAAGGCGCTGGCCAAGCTCGGCCTGCAGGAGGACGGCAGCGACACTCCCGAGCCGATGAAACGAGCTGTGGCGTTCTGCCAGGTGATCGAACCGGGCAAGGGTGGTAAGACCCACAAGGTCAGCTCCAAGGAGATCGCCGGTATGTTCCAGGCTGTGGTAGAGGCCTATCAGGACGCCGACGACGTTGAAGAAGGCGCTCGCTTGACCTGTCAGGCGGACCACGTGGATGGCGGCATGAATGCCGGCCAGAAGGAAGCCAAGCTGGACTGGCTCAAGGCACCGGCGCCGGAAGACACCTGCCGCATTCTCTCCAACGTGCGCTGCCTGTCCGAAGGCGTGGACGTGCCGGCGCTGGACGCGGTGCTGTTCCTCACCCCGCGCAACTCGCAGGTAGACGTGGTGCAGTCGGTGGGTCGGGTGATGCGGAATGCTCCTGGCAAGCAACGTGGTTACGTTGTGCTGCCGGTGGTGATCCCAGCCGGTGTGGAGCCGCACGAAGCGCTCAACGACAACAAGACCTACGCCGTTGTCTGGCAGGTGCTGCAGGCGCTGCGCTCCCACGATGATCGCTTCGATGCGATGGTCAATAAGCTGGATCTGGTTGGCCCTGACCGCAGCAAGATGGAAGTAGTGGCCATTGCCGACACCGTGCAGCGAAAGACCGCGCGTCTGGTGGATAACAGTTCAAAGCAAGCAGGCAAGGCCAAAGGGAAGTACGCCATCGGCGAAACTGCCGAACGCTATGGCCCGGCCCCGGACCAGTTTGGTTTCGAGTTTGAAGTGGGCCAGATCGAGCGCGCCCTTTACGCAAAAGTGGTGGATAAGTGCGGCAACCGCCATCACTGGGAGGACTGGGCCAACGATATCGCCAAAATCGCCCAGACTCATATCGATCGCATCAAGGCCGTGCTGGAGGGCGATAACCAGCCCAAGGCGCGCCAAGCCTTCAATGCCTTTGCCCACGAGCTGCGCGACGATCTAAACGACAGGGTCAGCGATGATGAAATCATCGAGATGCTGGCCCAGCATCTGATAACCAAGCCGGTGTTCGATGCGCTGTTTGCAGATTACAGCTTTGCCAGTCACAACCCTATTTCCAGAGCCATGCAGGCGGTGCTGGATGTGCTGCAGGAGCAGAACTTGGGCAAAGAGGCCGACACCCTGCAGGCTTTCTACGACAGCGTGAAGCTACGCGCCGAGGGCATCGACAGCACTCAAGGCAAGCAGAAGATCATTGTCGAGCTGTACGACAAATTCTTCCGTAACGCGTTCCCGAAGATGACCGAGCGTCTGGGTATCGTTTACACCCCGGTCGAAGTGGTGGATTTCATCCTACAGAGCGTCAACCACCTGCTGTTGCAGGAGTTTGGGCAAACGCTTGGTAGCAAGGGTGTGCATATCCTGGATCCGTTCACCGGCACCGGTACATTCATCACCCGGCTATTGCAGTCCGGGCTCATCAGGCCGGAGGAACTTGCGCACAAGTACAAGCACGAGATCCACGCCAACGAGCTGGTATTGCTGGCCTATTACATCGCTGCGATCAATATCGAGGCCACCTATCATGGACTGGTGGGCGGGGATTACGTTCCGTTCGATGGCATCTGCCTGGCCGATACCTTCCAGATGTATGAGAAAGACGATCTGGTAGATGCGCTTTTGGTGGACAACAGCGAGCGACGCAGACGGCAAAAGAAGCTTGATATCCGAGTGATTGTGGGGAATCCGCCGTATTCGGTTGGTCAAGGTAGTGAAAATGATAAAAATCAAAACATAGATTACCCATCTTTGGATGCACGCATCCGCAGAACTTACGTTTCGCGATCTGCAACGGAGCTCGGGAAAAAATCTATTTATGACAGTTATATTCGTGCCATCCGCTGGGCCAGTGACCGCATTGGCAATGAAGGAATAATAGGCTTTGTTACCAATGCAGGCTTCTTGGAAGCAAATACTGCCGATGGCCTGCGCAAGTGTCTGGCCGAAGAGTTCTCTAGCCTGTATGTATTTCACCTGCGCGGTAATCAGCGTACCAGTGGTGAAACCTCGCGCAAGGAAGGTGGAAAAATTTTCGGCAGCGGCAGTCGTGCGCCTATCGCAATCTCGCTGCTCGTAAAGAACCCGGGTGCCGCGCAACAAGGCAAGATTAATTTTTATGATATTGGTGACTATCTTAGTCGCGAAGAAAAGCTGGAGAAGATCGTAGACTTTGTTAGCGTGGCTGGAGTTCCATCCAAGGCATGGAGGACTATAATCCCGGACACTCATGGTGACTGGCTGACTCAGCGTGATGATAGTTTCAATAGGCACATCGTGATCGGCGACAAAAAAGGGGCTGGTTTGTGCCTCTTTGACATGTATTCGTTTGGAGTTAATACAGCTCGCGATGCATGGTGCTACAACGGATCAAAGGACCAGCTCGCAATCAATATCAACAGTATGGTCGATTTCTACAATGGAGAAGTTGATAGGTTTGTGTGTAAGGGGGCGGAGGGGGCTGTAATCAGTGTCGACGACTTTATTAATCTGGACAAGTCCAAGATCAGCTGGGGCGTCAACCTGAAGCAAGGATTAGAAAGAGGAAGAAAGATCACGTTCAAGCCCGATCTGATTGCTAAGAGCTTATATCGACCATTCTCACCTCAGTGGCTTTATTTCGACCCGAAGTGCAGTCACTCCCTCTATCGCATGCCTAGTTTTTTCCCTGAAGGAAAGGGTGAGAACCTTGTGATAGTTGCGCTAGGTGCTGCCAGTTCAAAAGATTTTTCGGTGACCATTTCGGACGTTGTTCCCTGCTACGATGCGTTGGAAAAAGGGGTTTCATTCCCTCGCTATGTATACGATCGCGCTGCGAAGAACTCTGGCGATAGCCTGTTCGTTGATCAATCAGGCGATGGCCTTGGCCGACGTGAAGCCATCACCGATGCAGGTTTGGTGCATTTCAACAGTGTTTATCCTAGTGAGGCGATTGGCAAAGAGGACTTGTTCTACTATGTCTATGGCATTCTGCATTCGTTGGATTATCGCGAGCGCTATGCTGACAATCTCAGCAAGGAGCTGCCGCGCATTCCACGTGTGCGCACTGCCATCGACTTCTGGCATTTCAGCAAGGCCGGCCGTGATCTGGCCGCGCTGCATTTGAACTACGAATCGGTAGATAAGTATCCGCTCAGTATCGATTCCAAGGGATCGGTGACTGACGCCGACTACCGCGTCGAGAAGATGAAATTCGCCAAGAAAAAGGACCCGGAAACCGGCAAATCGGTCAATGATCGCAGCATCGTCATCTACAACAACAAGATCACGATGAGCGGCATTCCTGAAGCGGCCTGGGACTACATCGTAAATGGCAAAGCTGCACTCGACTGGGTGATGGAGCGCCAGGCTGTGCGCGAGGACAAAGCTAGCGGCATCGTCAATGACGCCAATGACTGGGCCACCGAGACCATGGGTAACCCGAAGTACCCGCTGGAACTGTTTCAGCGCGTGGTCACTATAAGTCTGGAAACCCAGGAAATCGTCAATGCATTGCCGGCGCTTGATATTCACCCGGCTGATCTGGGAGAGACCAAAGCATGAATCGCGTTGTCGCCCTTGATACCGAAACCACCGGTATCTCACATCGCCTCGGTCACCGTGTGATCGAAATCGGTGCGGTGGAATTGATTGACGGCCGCATCACCGGCCGCCAATTTCATACTTACCTGCAGCCACAGCGAGCGGTGGATTCCGGCGCGCAGCGTGTTCACGGTATCAGTGATGCGATGTTGGTAGGGCAGCCATTGTTTGCCAGTAAGGCCGCCGAGCTGCTGGTTTTTATCGGCGGCAGTGAACTGGTGGCACACAACGCCACATTCGACGTGGGCTTTCTGGACAACGAACTCACACTGGCGGGGCTACGGGGTGGTTTGGCCCAGCACTGCCGTATCACCTGCAGTCTCAAACTGGCCCGTACGCGCTGGCCCAGTCTGCCCAACAAGCTCGACGATCTTCTACTACGGTTGGGTATTCAGCATGACCGTGGTTTGCACGGCGCTTTGAAGGATGCCCACCTACTGGCTCAGGTGTTTCCATATCTTCGGTGACAGCTCTCCGCAGCACGATACTCCACATTTTCTTCGGGCCTTGGAGAGTTGGGCTAATGGTGATAAGGGATTTGTCGCGATGATGATCTCAACAATCTACTGACCAAAGCCGGGTTGGACCCGGCGACGGTGATGGTGATGCGCCACCGCCCGACTGAGAAGGAGTTGCGGGCTGTGTTGCCGTGGCTTGCGGCCGAGCGGCACGCCGTTTACAACGCCTATCAGTCCAATCACGGCGAAGTGGTGGAGCGGGCGCTGGCCAAGGCGCGCTACCTGGCGTCCTTTATCGGCCATGAGGCGGGGCGGGCGGTATTTGTTGGGGTGTACGCCGTTGCCGGGCATCAGGTGGTGCCGGCCGAGCGCTTCTGGTCGCTGCCGGGCAACCCGGAGTTGCGTGAGCTGGGAACGAAGGGGCCGAAGGACGGGCGCGATTCGTTCTGGTTCGATCTGCAGCCGACCCCGCATATGGCCGATTGGAAAGGGAAGCTGGTGATCGACTGGACGGGCATCGAGCGCTCATGGTGGCGCTGGGCGTCGCGCAATCGTTTGCCCATTCGCGCTATCCACGACGAGAGCTTGCTGGTGAAGGCGATGCCGGACTGGCAGACGCTGACCTTTGAGTGGAGCCAGTTGAACCTGCTGCCGGCCAGCTGGCGGCAGGCGTTGGCGCAATGGCGCGGTATCTATTACATCTTCGACCGGGCGTCACGATTGGGATACGTGGGGTCGGCCAGCGGCGCAGAGAACTTGCTGGGGCGCTGGCAGAACTATGCTGTCAGTGGCGACGGTGGCAATCGACTGTTGCGGGGACGAGACCCACAGGGGTTTGTTTTCAGCATTCTGCAGCGTTTGTCGCCGGATATGCAGGTTGAAGACGTTGTGCAGATTGAGAGCACCTGGAAAGAACGGCTGCACAGCCGCACTCCGAATGGATTGAACGACAATTAGGTGCGATGACGAACGGGATGGTGCCGATCACCAAACATCCGGAAAAATTTGAAACCAATTGAGTTGCAAGAGGAAGTGGTGTGATCCATTTTGGAACACACCACCGAACACGGCACGGTTCCGCTGACCCAAACCCAGAAGTTGAAGTACTACAACCTGGACGCGGTGATCTCGGTCGGTTGCCGGGCGAATTCGAGGCAGACCAGCCAGTTCAGCATCTGTGCCACCCCAATGGCGTCACTCATTCCAGCGGCCAATGCCTAAGGGTTCTGCGTCCGCTGCAGACGGTGGCCAGCCATCACAACGAAGGCGCGGATTGATCTGCTGCCCATAGCCAGAACGTGCTCCCGTAGTCGCTGTGTTCAATCGTCGGGAAGGCATCGCCTTGCTTGAAGTACTGGCGTGAACCGATTTGGGCGGGGGTGTACCACCAGCCACTTTGAGGGCACATATTGCCTCCAGCAACACGCCGGACGGGCGTGGAATCAGCGTCCGGAGTGAATGCGCGTGCGAACGCGACCAGGTCGCGGGGATAGACCATATGGTCGATGCCGCTGTCATCTATGTCGTACAGCAATGCCACTGCACCCGCTTCGAAGGCCCAATAGCCGAAGTAGTCGCCATCATCCTCGGTCATGCGTTCGTGGCCGCCATGCCAGGGCGCCGCTTCCATCGCCGGATACCACTGACGGCAATACTCGGCCAGCTTGGCGGATGCCTCGCCGGGGGGCTGCGCATACATGGCTTGGATGAGCGTCGAATACGGTTTGTCGTAATACCACTGATCAACGTCTGCGCGTCCGGGCAGCGCGTGGCCGAGCAGCTCCTCATACAACGTGTCCTCACCGGCATAGCCAGCGTCCTGCAGCTTGGCGATGCGCGGCAGCAGGTCACGGCGGTGCAGTAGATAGCACAGTCCGATCAACTGCATGCAGCGCTCGTAGTCGGCTATTTCGTATTCGAAGTTGAACGGCGCGAACTCTGGCTCGCCCTCGTAT
This sequence comes from Stenotrophomonas sp. STEN018, assembly GCF_056760235.1. Classification (NCBI taxonomy): domain Bacteria; kingdom Pseudomonadati; phylum Pseudomonadota; class Gammaproteobacteria; order Lysobacterales; family Lysobacteraceae; genus Stenotrophomonas; species Stenotrophomonas sp. STEN018. The sequence continues at coordinate 27,082 of NZ_JBRREK010000041.1, read as the reverse complement.
TCCCCCAGGTACAGCTTGTATGTCTCATACGCCTGTACGATTCCGTCCAGATCATTCCGTAGCTCGGCAATGGGTTCACCTGCTGTGTACCGCAGTGAAAATAGCCAGTATCGAGCGTCGACGCCCCAGAGGGCTGCCAGTGACTTTTTGTGTGCTTCGTTATCACCATTTGCTGGAAGCTCTCGAGACCAAAGTTCGATGCTTTGCAAAAGGTGCTTGTCCCAAGCCTTGGAGTGGGATTCGGTGGCGAACTGCTGGCGTCGGGTCAGATTGAAAGCGTTCATGGCTCGTTCCTCAGATTGTTCATGTTGCCATGGGTTCTGCGGAGGCGAGCCTTCTTCCTGTTGATTGCAGCCTTCACTTCAGATTCGTCGTAGTGGAAGACGGTGCTGTGATTTGTATGCGATTGGGCGTCATTCGTTCCAGAGGCCAATGCCTGCGCGTGCTGCGCGGTGGACGATAGTGTCAGTGGTGTATAGATAATGTGGCGAGAGTAGCCCCGTAATTTGATGTCGTTGTCCAGACGGCCAACAGCACTAACGATGTTGCGCGCAATCCACTCAACACTCATTTGCACAATCGGACCACCAGCTCTGCCGCTGTTCGAACCGCCGCTCCCTTGGGTCGATGATCCGGGCGTGGCCTCCCCGCCGCCGCGCTTGCCGCCGCCCCTACCACTTGCGGGTCTGGCGCTTCCGGTGCCGCCAGCGGGCTCGATAGCGGGCTCCAGCAAGTCTTCCGCCGTTGGCAGATTGCTGACCCCAAGCTTGCCGCTGATCCCCGGCTTTCTGCGCCCCGTGGCCGGTCGCCTTGAGGGCCTGGGCTGTGCTGCACTGGCCTTGGCTTCGACAACGGCATAGGGCTTACCGCCGTTATGGCGGTCTGCACGCCATACGGAATCAATGCCGGTGCCATTGGCTAGATCTGCCAGCTGAAACAGTTTTCCATGACGCGACAGCTTCCCCGGCACCGCCCGCCCTGGCGCATTGATCCAGATGCCGGCTTCGCCCTTGTCATGGCCGTCCCAGCCGCTGCCCCATCGGAACGTTTCGTAGCAGTGGTAGTCGGCGATGTGCTCACCAATGATCCCGGTAATTGCCTTATCCAGCAGGTCAGCGGATGCGGTCGCAATTTGTCCTTTGACCGATTGCGTGGCTCCACCTTCCTTCCCGCGGTCCTGGCCATGGCTGCCGGTGTTGCCATCACGCTGCCCTGGTTCATCGGTACGCCTGCGGCCGTGCTGCTCGCCGCGGGCACTGCTGTTGGGCTTGCGGCGTTTCCACGTTGTCAGCCGTCGCTGAACAACGCCCACCATCAAGCCCGCATTGTTCTGCACCCATTGCAACGAATCCCTTACCGCCGATTGCCCCGCTTCAGGCATTTTCTTGAACAGGCTCGAATCGACGACGCTGGCCTGAATCTCGCCCATATTGCTGCGGATACCTGCCTCATTGAACAGCTGGTCGAGCAGGACTTCCGGACTGGTCTTGATGTTGCAGATCACCAGCACTTGGCGCAACAGGTCGAACAGCACCGGCGCATAGCCTTCCGGGTGCTTGTTGACGATGCGAAGACTCTTCTTGACGCCATCGCCGGGCCCCGGCACCCAGCCAATGATGGCGAGAAGGGTATCGAAGCGCGCATCGTCTTTCTCCTGTGGAGTTTTCGCACCGCCAAGATCGACCAATGCGCAGATCGTGTCGTACAGGTCCACGGCCTGCCCCAGATAGGGTACAAAGCCCATAGCGATCGCTGTTCCCAGTTCAGCGGCAGCTTCGCCATACGCCTGCTGGCGCTCCTTCAACTCCTCCGGCGTCAGTTCAACGTCCATGTCCTCCGATGTGGTGGTCATGCTCGGCTCCCGGTGATGCGAAACGCGGCAGCTTTGATGAGCTCGGCGATGTCCTCGTCCGAGTCAATCCCAAGCATACGAGCGTCCTTTGCGATGGCTTCATCGGTGACTGTCAAAGCTTTGACCGCGGCAGGCTTCCATTCGCGCTTGTCTTCACCGAAATACACCGCTGCCACAGAAGTGGGAATGCTCTCAATTCGCGCGTAGCCCTGCGCATCCAGTTCGCCTTCACGTTGCGTACCGTTGCTGAAGACCACCCGGTATGACGCGCGATCTACGGGCGTGAGATCCGGCCAAAAGTGATTGAGTTCCATCCAGTTGGACGTGTGGCTAACCAACCCTTGAGGCAATGCATCTGTGAATTCTGCTCGAAACTCCCCAGTCAAAAAATCGCTTTGGCTGGACTTAACGATGAAATTGCCGGGCATGTGCGAAATCCCTATCCTGAAAAAATTTCCATGAGCGAGGCTAGCTAAGTAATGACGCTGATTGTTGCCGCCAATGTGCAAGACCACCTTATTTTGGCGGGCGATCACTGTGCGGCGTTCGCAGAAGTGTCAAACCACGGCCCACCCGATTTGGTGATCGATAACTTTCGGAAAGTTTATCCGTGGAAGTACGGCGCGTCCGCTGCCAGCGGTGATGTGCTGTTGATGAGCTGTTATTTCAGACGTTTCCTAGTTCACGAAAGCAGTGGTGACACAGTAAATCTGTTGCAGGTAGCAAAAGAGGCCAAGCAGCTGCGACGCGTTGATCCCGCCCAGTCCACGGGAAACATCTTCTTCACCCTGCCGGGGAGTGATGCGTTCGATCTGCACTGTGTGGGTGTTCATAGCGATAGGGTCAGGTATGAGTTGATAAAACCTGTCACTGCTCATTTTTCGCTGCGGGAGGAGTGCGCATGCGATCAAGCGACATGCGACGCGTTTTCCAGGTCGTTGCGACCTTCTGTTTTCTTCCCGAGCATCGATGCATTCCAGCAGCACCATATCGGGTTGCTGAAGGACTTCTATCGCTCGCACAGCGCGATGGACGGAATGGTCACGGCGTCGTTTGACGTGTGCCTGTTGGACAGGCGAACTGGCATTGGCACGTTCTGGCACGTCGCCGAGCCACCCAAGCACCTGGCGTGCGTTGAAATACTGAGCGATGCCCGGCAGTCTGATGGGTAGCATCCAATCGCTGCACCTGCTCGGCTCTGCCGGTCACTGCTCGCCAATCAGCGTCGGTTGGCTGACAACAGTGTCCCCCGTTGTGCTGGACGGCCTCGCGCTTTACCACCTAATCCTCGGGTTGGATCTCCGCCGCGACCTGTGCTGATCTTCAGGCCCGGGAGCGCGGTAATAGGCTTCGCCCCCAGGATTGATGGTGAAGGCACGCTATTGCGCGCGGTATCTGGCGCTAGTTGCTGAGTGACGGCGGAGTGAGTTGATGCGGGGGGCTTGGCTGGGCCTATGAGCCGAGTAGTTCCGCTATTCGGCTCATCGCAGGACTTCAGCTATTTCCGCCTTGTAGCTTGGATCAATGCTGCGGTGATTGCTGCCGAGCGGAGTCTCAAAGTTGGCTGGCAGGGGAGTACTTGCCCTGAAGGGGCTGGTTGTCCCTTCTCCCGCTTGTGGGTGCTGGAAGAGTGGCAGGGGTGTTTTGGGGCTTTTGGTCAAGAGGGGGCCCATTGGCCTCAGCCCCAGCTAGAATCCCCCCATGAAAATCGCTTCGTGGAACGTCAATTCGCTCAATGTCCGCCTGCCGCACCTGGAACAGTGGCTGGCCGACTTTGCCCCCGACGTGGTCGGCATCCAGGAAACCAAGCTGGAGGACCACAAGTTCCCCGATACGCGGCTGCTGGAACTGGGCTACCGCAATGTGTTCGCCGGGCAGAAAACCTATAACGGCGTGGCGCTGCTGTCGCGCCATCCGATTGAAGACGTGCAGATCGGCATCCCCGATTTCGAGGACGAGCAGAAGCGGGTGATCGCTGGCACCGTCAACGGCGTGCGCATCATCAATCTGTATGTGGTCAACGGCCAGGACGTGGGCACCGACAAGTACGCTTACAAGCTGCGTTGGCTGGAGGCGGTGCACAGCTGGATCGCCGCCGAACTGCAGAAACATCCGCAGCTGGTGGTGATGGGCGATTTTAATATCGCTCCGGATGAGCGCGATGTGCCCGATGCCAGCGTCTGGAACGAAAACCACATTCTCACCTCCACCGCCGAGCGCGCCGGTCTGCAGAAGCTGCTGGATCTGGGCTTGCACGATGCCTTCCGCCTGCACAACGACGAAGCAGGCATCTTCAGCTGGTGGGACTACCGGGCAGCGGGTTTCCGCCGCAATCTGGGCTTGCGCATCGATCTGACCCTGGTCTCCGATGCGCTCAAGCCGCGCGCTGTCGCCTCCGGCATCGACCGCGAGCCGCGTACCTGGGAACGCCCCAGCGATCACGCTCCGGCCTGGGTGCAGCTGGCCTAGGGCTGAAACAACAAAGCCCGGCTGTTGCCAGCCGGGCCTGGGTCGAATCGGCGCCAGAACGGTTAACGCACGCTTTTGCGTGTGAACAGATTGACGATGGCCAGCAGTACCACCGCGCCAACCAGTGACAACAGGAACGAGCGCACGGTGATCGCGCCATTGATGCTGCCGCCGCTGAAGAAGAAGCCGGCAATCATGGCGCCGATGATGCCCACCACGATGTTCAGGATGATGCCCTGCTGCGCATCGCGGCGCATGATGATGCTGGCCAGCCAACCCACGACGCCACCAATAATCAACCAGATGATGATGCCCATGCGCGAACCTCCCTGCCGTGAAGCACCCCGAAAGGTGCGGTGGCGACAGTCAACGCGTAGTGGCGTTAAGAACATGTTTGTCCGGGCAGGAACCTGTTCAGCATGAGCTCGACGGGTAGCCATTGGCAGTTTGGCCAGGTCGACGTATGGCTGTTGCCGCATACCCCGGGCACCCGCGGTGAGCCGCAGGCCCGCGAGTTGCTGGCCGGTGTTTTCGACACCACGCCGGAGGCATTGCCGCTGACCCGCGATGAGCGCAGCCGGCCGTGGCTGATAGCTGAGCTGGCACATTACGGTACCGGCTGGAGCCATAGCGGCGGTCATCTGCTGGTGGCACTGGGCGAGGGCGCACGCCTGGGCGTGGACCTGGAGCGGCAGCGGCCGCGCAAGCAGATGCGCGAGGTGATCCGCCGTTTCTTCCACCCGGATGAGATTGTTTGGCTGGATGGTCTGGATGACAGCGGCTGTGAGCAGTGGTTCTTCCGTGTGTGGTGCGCCAAAGAGGCGCTGCTGAAGGCGCACGGGCATGGCATTTCGTTCGGGCTGGAGAAGCTGCGTTTTGCGCCGGATGCGGCGGGCGCGCTACAGCTGGTGTGGTGCGATCCGGGCCTGGGCGACGCGGCCCGCTGGCATCTATATGAGTGGCAGGCGACGGAAGATTTCCGCGCCGCGCTGGCGTGGTACCCGCTATAGCGTTGTGCCCCCTCCCTTTGGCGTAGCCAAGGGGAGGGCTGGGGAGGGGGGGTTTTGCTCCCTCCCTTGCGCGAAGCGTAGGGGAGGGCTGGGGAGGGGTAGCTGTTGCCGTTGCTCTTGCCCTGCGCGGCAGATCAAAAGCCAGATCCAGAGCACCCCTCCCCCAACCCTCCCCTACGCTTCGCGCAAGGGAGGGGGCCAAAAGCGTCACTCCTGCGATAATCCCCGCCATGAACGACACCACTCTCCCGCGCGAAGTCGCCAGCGACCTCGACCACGGCTTGAAAGCCATGGGTCTGGACGCCGCCTTGGCCAAGCCCCTGCTGGCCTACCTGACCCTGCTGGTGCGCTGGAATCGCACCTACAATCTCACCGCCATCCGCGACCCGCGCGAAATGGTCACCCGCCATCTGCTCGACTCGCTGGCCATGGCCGAGCATGTCAGCAGCGGCAGCCTGGCCGATCTGGGCACTGGCCCGGGCTTGCCGGGCATCCCGCTGGCCATCACCCATCCGCAGCTGCAGGTGACCCTGGTCGAGAGCAACGGCAAGAAGGCCCGCTTCATGCGTGAGGCCGTGCGTCAGCTTGGTTTGAGCAATGCCCGCGTCGCGGAATCCCGCGCTGAAGCGCTGGACGAGCCGGGTGCCTACGACAACCTCACCGCCCGCGCCATGGATACGCTGGCCGGCATCATCGAGGTTGGCGGTCATCTGCTGCGCCCCGGTGGCCAGCTGCTGGCGATGAAGGGTGTGTACCCGCACGAAGAGATCGCCCAGCTGCCGGCCGGCTGGCAGGTGCTGGAAGTGCGCCCGCTGCAGGTGCCGGGGCTGGTTGGTGACCGGCATCTGGTGGTGGTGGAGCGCAAGGGCTAGATCCGTAGTGCCGAGCCATGCTCGGCAGGGGCTTTACCGGGCAAAGCCGAAAGCTACCCCTCCCCAGCCCTCCCCTTGGCTTTGCCAAAGGGAGGGGGCCAAAGCACCGCAAATCGGGGCACATTCCCGCCCCAAAGCCGCCTGTTACCCGGAAACCGGTTTCCGCCTACGCGCCGCTACCCCCATAATGACCAGTCCAACTTCGCCAACGAGGCTCTCCTGCATGGCTCGCATCATCGCCATCGCCAACCAGAAAGGCGGCGTCGGCAAGACCACGACGGCTGTCAATCTGGCTGCTTCCCTTGCCGCCGCACCAAAACGTGTGCTGTTGGTCGACCTGGACTCGCAGGGCAACGCGACCATGGGCAGTGGCGTGGACAAACGTGAAGTGGCAGCGTCCACCTGTGACCTGCTGCTGGGCGAGATCACTGCCGCCGAGGTGCGCGTCACCACGCCAGAAGGCTTCGACCTGCTGCCGGGCAACATCGACCTGACCGCCGCCGAGATCCAGCTGATGGACCAGAGCGAGCGCGAGCAGCGCCTGAAGCGCGCGCTGGCACCGGTCCGCGATGAATACGACTACATCCTGATCGACTGCCCGCCGGCGCTGTCGCTGCTGACGCTGAATGCGCTGGCCGCCGCTGACTCGGTGATCGTGCCGATGCAGTGCGAGTACTACGCGCTGGAAGGCCTGAGCGCGCTGGTCGAGACCATCGACGCGCTCAAGATCAACCTCAACCCGGCGCTGGAAATCGAAGGCGTGCTGCGCACCATGTTCGATGTGCGCAACAACCTGGCCAACGCGGTGTCGGCGCAGCTCACCGAGTACTTCGGCGACCGCGTGTTCCGCACCATCGTGCCGCGCAACGTGCGCCTGGCCGAGGCGCCCAGCCATGGCCAGAGCATCGTCGGCTACGACCGTGCCTCACGCGGCGGTGTTGCCTATCTGGGCTTGGCCGGCGAGATCATCCGCCGCAACAGTGAACGCAAGCAGCCCTCCCGGGCCGTGGAGGCTGTCTGATGAGTGCAGCGAAAAAGCGCGGTCTTGGCCGTGGTCTTGATGCCTTGCTGGGCCCCAAGGGCGCAGTAACCCCGGTCACCGTCGCTGCCGTCGCCGAGCCGCAACCCGGCGAAGTGCTGCGCAAGCTGCCCATCGACCAGTTGCAGCCGGGCAAGTACCAGCCGCGTCGCGACATGGACGAAGGCAAGCTGGCCGAACTGGCTGACTCGATCAAGGCACAGGGCATCATCCAGCCGATCCTGGTGCGCCAGATCGAAGGTGGCCGCTACGAAATCATCGCCGGTGAACGCCGTTGGCGCGCCTCGCGCCTGGCCGGGCTGGAAGTAGTACCGGCGGTCGTACGAGAGCTGGAAGACCGCACCGTCATCGCGATGGCGCTGATCGAGAACATCCAGCGTGAAGACCTCAATCCGCTCGAAGAAGCCGAAGCGCTGGCGCGGCTGGTCAGCGAGTTCACGCTGACCCACGCCGAAGCCGCGCAGGCCGTTGGCCGCTCGCGCGCTTCGGTGTCCAACCTGCTGCGCCTGATTGATCTGCCGATCGGCGTGCGCGTGCTGCTGGAAACCCGCCGCCTGGAAATGGGCCATGCCCGCGCGCTGCTGACGCTGGCGCCGGAGCTTGCCACCAAGCTGGCCGAAGAAGCTGCCGAACAGGGCTGGTCGGTGCGTGAAGTCGAGCACCGCGCGCAGCAGTTCGCTGCCGGCAAGGTGCCGGGCGCGCGCAAGGCCAAGCCGTCGCCGACCGCACCGCAGGCCGATATTGCATCGCTGGAAACCGAGCTGTCCGAATCGCTGGGCGCGAAAGTGGCGATCAACCACGGCCGCGGCGGCAAGGGCAAGCTGGTCATCCATTACACCGATCTGGACACGCTGGACGGCGTGCTGGAGCGGCTGCGCGTCCGCCAGAACGGCTGACGTACTTCATCCCCCACGAGGTGCACGCAAGGCAATGAACCCCACCAAGGTCGACCGCAATCATCTATTGCGTCTGACCGACCTGCCGAATGTCGGGCCGGCCTGTGAAAAGGATCTCCGTTTGATCGGGATCCGCGTCCCCGCGCATCTGCGCGGGCGTGATGCCTACGATATGTATGCACAGCTATGCCTGAAAACCGGCGTGGTGCACGATCCCTGCGTGATCGATGTATTCCTGTCGGTGGTGCGCTTCATGGGTGGCGATGCGCCGCAGCCGTGGTGGGCGTACAGCAAGGAACGCAAGGCAACCCTGGCCAAGGAAGCGCCGCTCACCATGTGGTGAGGCATGCGCGATGGTCGTGGCCACGAACCGGAGCAGTGCATGAGCAACACAGGCGACGAAATGAGCCCGGGCGGCAGCCGCATGCTGAGCCATGGGCAAGCCAGCGACTTCGAACCGGCGCGCGGCCATTCGCATGTCGAGGCGATCAGCGCGCACATCGAACGCCATCTTGGGCCGATAGCCAGCGTGCTGCACGAAATCATTTCCGACGCCGTGCACCTGGACATCCATGTCGTGCCGCCGTGCGGGGATTGCCCGAATACGCGGCTTGTCACCTCCGGCATGAGCGATCTGCCGATGCAGCTGCCGGATGATGTCGAGGTCTCGCCCTATCTGGAGCTGATGCTGACCCTGCCGGGCGACTGGCCGCTGGAGCACGCGCAGCTGCAGGACGAGCGCAATTACTGGCCCATCCGCCTGCTCAAGACGCTGGCGCGGCTGCCGCACAAGCACAACACCTGGCTCGGCCTGGCCCACACCGTGCCCAACGGCGATCCGGCCCAAGCGTACGCGCCGGGCGTGGATTTCGATGGCGCGATTCTGCTGCTGGCACTGTCGGCGCCGGAGGATTTCGACACCTTGGTGGTCGATGACGACACCAGCATCGAGTTCCTGTCGGTGGTGCCGCTATACCCGCAGGAAATGGCCTTGAAGCTGCGCGAAGGCGCTGATGCATTGATCGACCTGCTGAGCGACAACGACATCGGCGATGTCATCGAACCGGGCCGGCACAATCCGGCCCGCGAACACCTGTCTGGACCAACTGCATGACCATTCTCGTCACCGGCGCCGCCGGCTTCATCGGCGCCTACACCTGTCAGGCCCTGGCCGCACGCGGCGAGCGCGTGGTCGGGCTGGACAACTACAACGACTACTACGACCCGCAGCTCAAGCGCGATCGCGTCGCCGCGTTGTGCCCGCAGCTGGATATCCGCGCGCTGGACATCACCGACCGTGACGGCCTGGCCGCGCTGTTCGATGAGATCCAGCCGACGCAGGTGATCCACCTGGCCGCGCAGGCCGGCGTACGTTATTCGCTGGAAAACCCGCACGCCTACGTTGAAAGCAACCTGGTCGGCTTCGTCAACGTGCTGGAACTGTGCCGGCATCGCGGCGTGCAGCATCTGGTCTATGCCTCCAGCAGCTCGGTCTATGGAAACTCGGCGACGCCGCCGTTCTCCGAGGAGCAGCGTGTGGACCAGCCGCGCTCGCTGTACGCGGCCACCAAAGTCGCCAACGAGTTGATGGCGTACACCTACGCGCAGCTATACGGCCTGAAGGCTACCGGCCTGCGCTTTTTCACCGTGTACGGCCCCTGGGGCCGGCCTGACATGGCGCCGCTGCTGTTCTCGCGCGCGGTGCTGGCCGGGCGCAGCATCGATGTGTTCAACAACGGCCATATGCGGCGCGACTTCACACATGTTTCTGACATCGTCGCAGGTATCCTCGGGGCGCTGTCGCATCCCTCCGCCCAGGCCACACCCCACCAGGTGTTCAACCTGGGCAACCACACCCCGGTGGAGCTGGAACATTTCATCGACGTGATCGCCTCGGCCGCGGGGCACCCGGCGCACAAGGTCTACAAGCCGATGCAGCCGGGCGACATGGTAGAGACCATGGCCGATACCTCGCGCGCCCAGGCTGCCTTCGGCTACGCGCCGGACACGCCGATCGAACTGGGCCTGCCGCCGGTGGTGGAGTGGTGCCGTACGTACTTCGGGCCGCGCGCCTGACTCATCTGCCGCTAAGTTGAGTTTTGGAAAATGCCTGACCTTTCTTCAAATGCACAACCTGCGGAATCAGCAATGAACCAGCCCAGCCTCTCAGTGGTTGTTCCCGTCTTCAACGAGCGCGACAACGTCACCCCGCTGGTCAATGAAATCACCGCCGCGCTGCGCGGCCAGATTGATTTCGAGATCGTCTACGTCGACGACAACTCCAAGGACGACAGCCTGCAGGTACTGCAGGCGCTGAAAACCGCCAACCCGGAACTGCGGGTGCTGCACCACGTCAGCCAGAGCGGGCAGAGCACGGCGGTGCGCACCGGCGTCAAGGCCGCACGCGCGCCGTGGATCGCCACCCTGGATGGCGACGGCCAGAACGACCCGGCCGATATTCCCAAGCTGTTGGCCGCCCGCAACGGCGCCGAAGCGCAGGTACGGCTGTTCGCCGGCTGGCGCGTCAATCGCCAGGACTCGGGCAGCAAGCGCTGGGCCAGCAAGTGGGCCAATGCCATCCGCGCGCGCATGCTGCGCGATGACACCCCGGACACCGGCTGCGGCATCAAGCTGTTCGAGCGCGCCGCCTTCCTCGACCTGCCGTATTTCGACCATATGCACCGTTATCTGCCAGCGCTGATGCAGCGTGCCGGCTGGAAGACGGTCAGCGTGCCGGTCAATCACCGCCATCGCACCGCCGGCGTATCCAAGTACAACAACCTCGGCCGTGCCTTGGTTGGCATCCGCGACCTGCGCGGCGTGGCCTGGCTGATCACCCGTTCCAAGCGCACCGCGGTGGAAGAGGTCTGAGCATGGATTTCATGAACCAACCGCTGGTGTGGCTGGAGTGGACCGGCCTGCACATGTCGCCGTGGAAGCTGATCGGCCTGACCGGCGCGTTGATGTTCGGCGGCCGCTGGCTGGTGCAGTTCGTGGCTTCGCGGCGTGCCGGCAAGCCGGTGATCCCGCGACTGTTCTGGTACATGAGCGTGCTCGGCAGCTTGATGACGCTGAGCTACTTCCTGTTCTCGTCCAAGCAGGATGCGGTGGGCGTGGTGCAGAACCTGTTCCCGGCGTTCACCGCGCTCTACAGCCTGCGCTTGGACATCAAGCACCGCGGCTGGCAGCGCGACAAGGCCGGCCACTGAGCGGGCGACTGTGCCCGAATCCGGCAGATTTGCCGCCCGAATCCGTCTAGGTCGGGCGGCGGCTTCAATGCGATGATCGGGGTGAATGAATCACCTGGGGAATACTGATCGTGAAATCGCCGTTGACCGTTGCGCTGCTGCTCACCCTTGGCCTGAGCGCCACCCCGGCCTTTGCCGCCGCACCGTCGGCCCCGGCCACGCTGGCTACCCAATCGCTGGATGAGCAGTTCAAGGCCATCTACGAGAAGGAATGGGCCTGGCGCCAGACCGGTGGCGGTGAAGCCAGCGAAGACAGCGACGCCCCGGCCAACAGCACGCGCCTGCCCGACGTCAGCGCCGCGGCACAGCAGGCACGGTTGAAGGTATGGGACGAGGTGCTGGGCAAGCTCAAGGCCATCGACCCGAGCAAGCTCTCCGCTGAGAACCAGATCAACTACGCCATCTATCACTACCAGGTTGAAAGCCTGGCCGATGAAGTGCGGCTGGGCAGCTACGAGATGCCGTTCAATTCGGATTCCTCGTTCTGGTCCAACCTCAGCTTCATGGCCCGCCGCGAGATGAAGACCGCGGACGACTACCGCAACTACATCGCGCGCTTGAACGATGTGCCGCGTTACTTCGACCAGCAGATGGTCAATATGCGCGCCGGCCTTGCCCGTGGTTTCAGTGTGCCGCGCGCGGTGCTGGAAGGTCGCGATGTCTCCATCTCGACCGTGGCCGAGTTGAAGGACCCGACCGAGTCGCCGCTGTACGAGCCGCTGAAGAAGCTGCCCAACAGCATTCCCGCCGCCGAGCAGGCCAAGCTGCAGGCCGATGCCAAGCAGGCCATCAGCGCCAGCGTGGTGCCGGCCTTCGGCAAGCTGCTGACCTTCTACCGGCAGGAGTACGTGCCGCAATCGCGCACCACCCTGGCTGCCGAGAAAATGCCGGGCGGCAAGGAGTTCTACCGCCAGCAGATCCGCGAATACACCACGTTGGACCTGAGCCCGCAGCAGATCCATGCGCAGGGCCTGGCGGAGGTGAATCGCATCCAGCAGGAAATGAACACCATCATCGACAAGGTCGGCTTCAAGGGTAAGAGCGAGCAGACCCGCTTCGCCGATTTCCTCGAGTTCCTGCGCACCGACCCGCAGTTCTACGCCAAGACGCCTGACGAACTGCTGTGGCGTGCGGCGTGGATCTCCAAGCGCGTGGATGGCGTGATCGGCAAGTTCATGACCTTGCCGCGTGCGCGCTTCACCATCGTGCCGGTGCCGCCGGACATCGCCCCGTTCTGGACCGCCGGCCGCGGCGGCATGGGCACCTACTGGCTCAACACCTACAATCTGCCGGCGCGCCCGCTGTACAACCTGCCGGCACTCACCCTGCACGAGTCCGATCCCGGCCACGCCCTGCAGGGCGCACTCGCCGCCGAGCAGACCGGCCAGCCCGAGTTCCGCCGCACTGCCTATATCTCGGCGTATGGCGAAGGTTGGGGCCTGTACACCGAGAAGCTCGGCGTCGACATGGGCATCTACCAGACCCCGTACGAAGACTTCGGCCGCCTGACCTATGAAATGTGGCGTGCCTGCCGCCTGGTGATCGACACCGGCGTGCACCACTACGGCTGGGACCGCGACCGCGCGATTGCCTACCTGCGTGATCACACCGCGCTGAGCGAGCACGAAGTCACCACCGAAGTGGACCGCTACATCTCCTGGCCGGCGCAGGCGCTGAGCTACAAGCTGGGCGAGATCACCATCGTCAAGCTGCGTGCACAGGCCGAGAAGGAACTGGGCGACAAGTTCGACATCAAGGGCTTCCACGACGCCGTGCTCAAGCAGGGTTCGGTACCGCTGCCGGTGCTGGAGCAGCAGATCCACGCCTACATCGCCGAGCGCAAAGCAGCGAAGTAAGGCTTGGCCCCCTCCCTTTGGCGCAGCCAAGGGGAGGGCTGGGGAGGGGTGCTCTTCGCAGTGACCAAAAGCAACACGCAAAAGCCACAAACAAAGCCACCCCCTCCCAACCTCCCCCTTGGATGCGCCAAAGGGGAGGGGCAACAGCCCACAGCTGAACCACCGCAACCACACTGCGATTGTGTAACTCCATACGCACCGGCTAACCTGCGCCGATGCTGCACAGCCTGCGCCACCGCCGTCTCCACCTGCTACGCCTGCTGATGCTGGCGCTGGTCGGCATTGGCGTGTTCGGCACTTCACTGGCTGCGGCACTGACCGATATCCACATGCTGGCGCATACCGACATCGGTGCCGACGTGCACGAGCACGACGACAGCAAGCTGGCCATGGCCCCGGATGCGGAGGACAGCGCCAATGCACTGTTGCACGCGCTGGTGCATTGCGTGGACTGCCACGGCCACGGTGGCGTGCTGCCTACCGTTACCCCGGCCTGGATCGTGGCATCGCCGCCTGCACAGCAGGCAGTGGCCATACTTGGCACGCAACGGGTCTCGCACCCGACCGAGAGTCTGTTCCGCCCCCCGATAGCCGTCTGACGTCCCGGCCCCTTGGCCGGTCCCCACGTCTGAACCTGCTATCTGGAGAAACCCATGTGGATGCGCCTGGCGGCTGTTGTCGCCTTTGCGCTGGTGCCGCGCGTGTATGCGCAGGTGCCAGCGTCTGCTGTGCCGTTGACGCTGGACGATGCCATCGTCCGCGTTGCACTTGATCACCCCGAACTGCGCCTGATCGATGCGCAGCGTCCGGTACTTGAAGCTCGCCGCGATGCCGCGTTGCTGGGTCCGCCCATGCAGGTGGGCGTGGACCTCGAAAACCTGCTCGGCAGCGGCGACACCCGCGGTGTGCAGGGCGCGCAAACCACGGTCAGCCTGTCCGGCGTGCTGGAGCGTGGCGACAAGCTCGACGCCCGTCGCATGTTGGCCCAGGCCAATATCGATGTCTTGGCGCCGCAACGTGCCATCGCCAGACTCGATCTGCTGGCCGAAACCGCGCGCCGTTACCTGGCAGTTGCGCAAGCACAGTCGGCATTGCAGATCGCCATCACCGATATCGAACAGCGTCGCCGCGCGGTCGATGCCGCACGTCTGCGCCTGCAGGCCGGCGCCTCGCCCGAATCGGTGCTGTTCACCGCGCAGGCAATGCTGGCGCAGGCCGAACTGGATCGAGATCGGGCGATTGAAGAGGCCGCTGCAGCGCGCTTGTCGCTGGCCGCGTTGTGGGGCGCACGCGCGCCTGACTTCAAGGCGGTGAGTGGCGATGCGCTGCAGCTGCCGGCACTGCGCGACTTTGCATTGCTCAATGAAGATCTGCAGCGCGCACCGGAACTGGCTGAACTGCTCGGCGAGCAGCGTATCCGCGAAGCACAGCTGCAGCTGGTGCGCACGCGCAGCCGTCCGGATTGGAACTGGCAGGTGGGGGTGCGCAACAGCCGCGCCGATAACGCCACCTCGCTGGTCGGCGGCTTCAGCATTCCGCTGGGCAGCGCCCGCCGTGCCGCGCCGGAGATCCGCGAGGCAGAAGCTGATCTCGCCCTGCTGCCGTATCAGCGCCAGGCTCGCCAGCAACAGCTGTACGCCACCCTGGCCGAAGCACACGGTCGCTATGTCACTGCACGCCTGGAAGTGCAGCGCATGCAGGCCGATGTGCTGCCGCAGCTGCAGAAGGCAGAACGTGCCGCCGAACGCGCGTGGCGCGCCGGTGCCGCCAGCTACATGGAGTGGGCGCAGCTGCAGGCCATGCGCATCGAGGCGCGTCAGCGCCAGCTGGATGCGGCCATCGCCGCACAAACCGCGCTGATAGAAATCCAGCGTCTTACCGGCCAGGGAATGCTGGCCACCGATGCAACCGTTGCCGTGGAGAACGCACGATGAGCCGTCCGATCAATGTTGTAGCTGCCGGCGTGCTGGCAATGAGTCTGTTGTTGGTCGGCTGCGGCGCAAAGCCGGCCGCGGAAGCCGCCGCAGGGGCGGCGGAAGAAGCTGGCCATGGCCATGACGAACAGAAGGGTGGTGAAGCAGCGGGCCACGCCCACGAAGAGGGCGAGGAGACCGAAGCTGAAAGCACCACCATCAAGGCCGCAATGGCCGAGCAGGCAGGCATCCGCAGCGCTGCCGTGCAGGCCGGTACCATCGCCGACGAGCACGAAGTGCAGGGCTTGTTGACGCCGGTGGACGGTCGCGTCGCCCAGGTGACGGCACGCTTCCCCGGGCCGGTGCGCACGTTGCGCGCCAACGTGGGCGATCGCGTCAGCGCCGGGCAGACCCTGGCCAGCATCGACAGCAATCTCAGCTTGACCACCTACAGTGTCAGCGCGCCGATCAGCGGCGTGGTGTTGTCGCGGCAGGCACAGGTGGGTGCGGTGGCGGGCGAGGGCACGCCGCTGTTCGAGATCGGCGACCTGTCCGAGTTGTGGGTGGATCTGCATATCTTCGGCAAGGACACCCAGCACATCACCGCCGGCGTACCGGTCACGGTGACCCGCATGACCGATAGCGTCAGCCAGACCACCACGCTGGAACGCGTGCTGCCCGGCACCGCCACCGCAAGCCAGAGCACCGTGGCCCGCGCCAGCGTGCGCAATGACGATGGCCTGTGGCGGCCTGGTGCCGCGGTGAAGGCGCGCATTGTGGTGGCGATGCAGCCTGCAGCGGTTGTCGTGCCGCTCTCCGCGCTGCAGACCATGGAAGGCCGCGAGGTGGTGTTCGTGCGCGAAGGCGACACCTATACCGCACGCCCGGTGACCCTGGGTGCACGCGACGCCGGCAAGGTCGAGATCAAGGACGGCCTGCGCGTTGGCGAGCAGGTCGTGGTCGAGCAGAGCTATGTGGTCAAGGCCGATATCGGCAAGGCGGGGGCCGCGCATGAACATTGATCAATGCCGCAAGCAACGCGGAGGGCGCCGCCATGCTTGAGCGCATCATCCGCAGCGCCATCGCCCATCGCTGGATGATGATGGTGCTTACCTTCGCGTTGATCGCGATCGGCAGCTGGAGCTTCACCCGTCTGTCCATCGATGCAACGCCAGACATCACCAACGTACAGGTGCAGATCAACACCGCCGCCGACGGCTACTCACCGCTGGAGACGGAGCAACGCATCACCTATCCGGTGGAAACGGTGATGGCGGGTCTGCCCAAGCTCGAACAGGTGCGCTCGCTGTCGCGCTATGGCCTTTCGCAGGTGACGGTGGTGTTCAAGGACGGCACCGACCTGTACTTCGCCCGCCAACAGGTCGCCGAACGCTTGCAGCAGGTGAAGTCGCAGCTGCCGGAAGGACTGGACCCACAACTGGGGCCAATTGCGACGGGGCTTGGCGAAATCTTCATGTACACCATCGACGCCGATCCCAAGGCACGCAAACCCGATGGTTCGCAGTATACCGCCACCGATCTGCGTACCTTGCAGGACTGGGTGGTTCGGCCGCAGTTGCGCAACGTGCCAGGCGTGACCGAGGTCAATACGATTGGTGGCTACCAGCGGCAGATCCACATCACCCCGGATCCGGCCAAGCTGCGTGCTTTGGGCTTTACCCTGGATGATGTCGCCGAAGCTGTGGAAGGCAATAACCAGAACATCGGTGCCGGTTACATCGAACGCAACGGCCAGCAGTTCCTGGTGCGTGTGCCGGGGCAAGTTGCCGGGCTGGAGGAAATCGGCAATATCGTGCTGGCCCGCCGCGAAGGCGTGCCCATCCATGTGCATGACGTCGCCGATGTGGCCGAAGGGCCGGAACTGCGCAGCGGTGCCGCCACCCAGAACGGCCATGAAGTGGTGATGGGCACGGTGGTGATGCTGGTCGGGGCAAACAGTCGCGAGGTGGCGCAGGCCGCTGCGGCCAAGCTGGAACAGGCGCAGCGCAGCCTGCCCGAAGGCGTCACCGTTACCGCCAGCTATGACCGCACCGCACTGGTGGACCGCACCATCCAGACCGTCGCCAAGAACCTGCTGGAAGGCGCGTTGCTGGTGATCGTGGTGTTGTTCCTGTTGCTGGGCAACTTCCGTGCGGCGTTGATTACCGCCGCGGTGATTCCACTGGCAATGCTGTTCACCTTGACCGGCATGGCGCGCGGTGGTGTCTCCGCCAACCTGATGAGTCTTGGTGCACTGGACTTTGGCCTGATCGTTGATGGCGCGGTGATCATCATCGAGAACTGCCTGCGTCGCTTCGGCGAACGCACACACGCGCTGGGCCGGGCGATGACCCGCGAGGAACGCTTCGCCGAAACCGCCAGTGCCACTGCAGAAGTCATCCGCCCCAGCCTGTTCGGTCTTGGCATCATCACTGCGGTCTATCTGCCAATCTTCGCGTTGACCGGCGTCGAAGGAAAAATGTTCCACCCGATGGCCATCACCGTGGTGCTGGCCTTGAGTGGCGCGATGCTGCTGTCGCTGACCTTCGTTCCTGCGGCGATTGCGATGTTCCTCGGCGGTCGCGTGGAGGAGAAGGAAAACCGGCTGATGGCGTGGCTGCGTTCGCGCTACGAGCCGCTGTTGGCTTGGGTGATGCGACGCGGACGCTTGGTGGTTGCCGGTGCCTTGGTGCTGGTTGTCGGTTGCGGCTTGTTGGCAACGCGGCTGGGCAGCGAGTTCGTGCCAAATCTCGATGAGGGTGATGTCGCCATGCACGCCATGCGCATTCCCGGCACCAGCCTCACGCAATCGGTGAACATGCAGAAGCAGGTGGAAGCGCGTCTGCAGCAGCTGCCGGAAGTGGAGAAGGTGTTCTCCAAGATCGGCACGCCAGAAGTCGCCTCCGATCCAATGCCGCCCTCGGTCGCCGACACCTTCATCATGATGAAGCCACGCAAGCAGTGGCCGGACCCACGCAAACCGCGCAGCCAGCTGCTGGCTGAGCTGGAAGCCGCGGTGGAGGAGTTGCCGGGCAACAACTACGAGTTCACCCAGCCGATCCAGATGCGCATGAACGAGTTGATCTCGGGCGTGCGTGCCGACGTCGCGGTGATGCTGTTCGGTGATGACATGGAGACCCTGGCGCAGGTCGGCCAGCGCATTGTCGCGGTCGCCAACAAGGTGCCGGGTGCGGCTGATGTACGGCTGGAGGAGACCAGTGGTCTGCCGTTGCTGACGGTTACACCGAACCGCGCGGCATTGGCGGGCTACGGGCTTAATCCGGGCCAGTTGCAGTCCACTGTTTCAACCGCGGTGGGTGGTCGTGTGGCCGGGCAGCTGTTCGAAGGTGATCGTCGTTTCGACATCGTCGTGCGCCTGCCGGAAAACATCCGCCAGGATCCGGCGGCACTGGCCGATCTGCCGGTGTCACTGGAACCTGCGTTGGCACAGGACAGCGCGGATGAATCCAGTCGTGCGGGTGGCTGGCGCAGCGGTGATGCGCGCACGGTTCCGTTGCGTGAATTGGCGAGCATCGAAAGCAGCGAAGGCCCAAACCAGATCAACCGCGACAACGGCAAGCGCCGCATCGTGATCACCGCCAACGTGCGCGACCGCGATCTCGGCGGCTTCGTCAGCGAGCTGCAGCAGGCCATCGACACGCAGGTAAAGGTGCCGGCTGGTTACTGGGTGGAATACGGCGGCAGCTTCGAGCAGCTGATTTCGGCCAGCCAGCGTTTGGCGGTGGTGGTGCCGGTGACCTTGTTGCTGATCTTCGCCCTGCTGTTCTGGGCGTTCGGCTCGGCCCGCGATGCCAGTATCGTATTCAGCGGTGTGCCATTGGCGCTGACCGGTGGTGTGTTGGCACTGGCGATGCGTGGCATTCCCCTGTCGATCTCGGCTGGCGTCGGCTTCATCGCGTTGTCCGGGGTGGCGGTGCTCAACGGTCTGGTGATGATCAGCTTCATCCGTCACCTGCGCGAACAAGGCCGCAGCCTGGATGTGGCTGTACGCGAAGGCGCGCTTGGCCGCCTGCGACCAGTGCTGATGACTGCTCTGGTCGCATCGCTGGGCTTCGTACCGATGGCCTTCAACGTAGGCGCTGGTTCTGAAGTGCAGCGGCCGCTCGCAATGGTGGTGATTGGGGGCATCGTCTCGTCCACGCTATTGACCTTGCTGGTGTTGCCGGTGCTGTACCGCTGGCTGCACCGGAACAACAGATAACAAGGTTGGTTTGTGGGGTTCTCCCTGACATGCAGGCCGCATGTCTTGGAGGACCTCATCCAAACTGTTAACGTCGTCGTTGAGTTGGTATGGATACTGGGAACAGGGGAATGATTCGACGAATTTTGACCGGCACGGAGGCCGCTGTTTCTGCAGTCCCTCTATTGGCCCGTAGCCGCGCTGCGGCAGGTACAGTGCAGTCGCCACAGGCGCGACTGCAATCACTGCGACAATCGCGTTCGGCTGCCTATATTCAAGCTGTCGCCGGACTGGATGCAGGTGGGCATGTCCATGACCGTCAGGCACTGGACGCCTTGAAGGTGGCCATCGACAAGGAACTCGGAGAGCTGGTCGCAGGTGAACAACTGATCGGCATAGTGTCGCGCTGCTATCTGGGCAACCCCTATGAAGTGCATACGCTGGCTTTGGGTGGTTTGATCATCGATCACTTCAAGATTGGTCAGGCGCTGCCGCTATCGCTTGAAAGAGCACGGATGCTGGCCTTGCACCGTTCCTATGCGTTCATCGAGGTATACGCGGCACGCATGGTGGCGGTCAGTGAATCCGGCCAAACGGCAATCATCGAGGGAACGCAATGAGCGGGCAGAGAATTATTCAATTGGCGGATATTTCCGCCATAAGCAGCAATCTGCGGGCAATCAACAACGACATCGAATCGTTGAGCAACCAGGTTGGCTACGTTCAGTCGAATGTCGAGGAAACTCGCGATAGGCTGGAACAGCTGCAGCTGGCGTTTGAAGCATTTGTCGCTGCTGACGCCAAAGCCAAGGAACTGGGTTTGGCGGAGACGCGACACGTCAAGGTTCGCCAGGAGCTGGAATCGCGTTTTGGCCACCACGGTGAGGTCAGGCGCCAGACGACCGGCATTCTGCAGGCGGCGGATGTCAAGTTGGTGCGTCAGGATACTATCCGCGCAGCAACCGAGCAGTTGATGCTCGCGGCACCGGGTTATTGGCTGGCACCGGCGCTGGTGGCTTTGGCGGCGTGGCTCAACGACAACCGCGAGTTGGCAGAACGTGGTTTGGCCGAAGCGATACGCCGCGACGATGAAAAGACCAGTCTGCTGTTTGCACTGGTATGCCGTCGCGCCGGTCGCCTTGGTGCGGCCCAGCAATGGATGGAGCGCTATCTGGCCCAACAGAATCCGGTGCTGCTGGATCGCCAGACGGTGGTCTTGATCGATGCCATTGCCGGGGGTGTATTCGGACTGGAGACCGCACAGGCATGCATCAAGCGGACTGCTGAATGGGTCGATGAGCTGTCCCAGCGGGCCGGCTTTGTTGAAGCGCAACGCGCGCAGTGGATAGGCGCGCTGCGCTTCAAGATGCCAAACGCCGATGATGGCGACCGTTTTGCAAACTTGAAGAAGCACAGCGAGACCTGGCCGGCGCTGCAGGCATCGCTCAATGGCTGCGCCACCCATGCGGTGGTGACAGATCATTTTGGGGCGGTTTTCTCCGGTCCGACCAAGGCGGCAAACAGTCTTGCCGGTGACGTTGACCAGCTGCTGGAGAAACTGGTCTCGCACTTTGACGATGACGAGCTCCCGCTGCGTCGTGAAGAGGAAATGTGCCGCCTCATTATTTCCGAGAGCGGTGATAGGGCCATGGCGCAGAAGCGCTTTGATCTTCAGGAAAAGACGCTTGAAGAGCAGGTCAGCTTCACCCAGCTGTTGACCAATGCGGCCATGCATCCAGAGACCAGTCACGCTTCGCGCGCGACGCAGCGCTTTGCTACGGCGCAGTCGAGGTCCTGGATTCTAGATGCGCATCAGGATTTGACCGCGCAGATTCGCGCGCAGTTGCCGGTGGACATAAGCCTCAAAGTGTTGGATTGGACCGGGGTGACGCGTGACGGAGGCAACCAAGATGAGCTGGAAGCCGCGCTTGGTGCCCATATCGATCAGCAGCTGCAGGCTGCATTGGCCAAGGTGAAGCTGGGGGTCCTGCATTGGTTGGGTGTGGGTTTGGCGGCTTTGCTGTTGCTCGTCGGTTTTGGTTCGCTGGTGCCAATGGCCATGGGGGCTGGCCTGTTGTTGTGGGTGGGCTTCGCTTATAAAAATCTGGATAACGTGCGGGCGCGGGTAAGGGAGCAGTTCCAGCAGACGCGCGAACATTCGTTGCAGGTGCTGAAAGCCTGCATGGCGGAAGTGGTTGAGGTTCGTCGTGAGCTTTCCAAGCGCGACAGCCAAGCCGACTCCTTGCCGGCCCTGCTTGAGTCCATCAGCCCAGAGCAGTTCGCCTTGAGCGGACATGACAACACCCGCCGCGTACTGGCTACTGCTTGAGGAAGACCGCATGACACGTCAATTGCTTGATGCAAACTCGCCGCCGCCGTTGCCGGGAGAGGGAATGCCGCCTCCCTTGCCGCAGGCCCCTGCGGCGGAATCCGCCGCGCTACCAGTGCAGACGGCTGCCCCGGTGATGGATGCACTCGCCGGCGCCTTGCCTGGATGGGATTTACTGCCCGCCAGCGGCTTTGTCCGCCGTCGGCGCTGAGTGGCGTGATGGAAGTTTGGATTCCTCGCACCTACGCTGACTGGAGTATTGCCTTGGAGCGTTTCGCGCAGGGCAATGATGATGATGCGGTGCTGCTGTCGATGGGGCGTGGTCAGCTTGATTGGACACCGGGTGTCGCCACGTTGTTCAGCGAGCGCATCCATGCAGTGTTCGATCTGCGGGTGCAGGCGTTATCGGCGCGATTGGATCGCAGTTTCAGTTACAGCAGGGATGAGGTTGAGGTGGTGCGTGCACTGCTGGACGCGCGTCGACACCTGGGCTTGCTGCATAGATTGGCAAGCCTGTCGGCATTGCCGGAGGTCCTGCGCAAGCACTTGCTGGATATCGTCGAGAAGGTTGCGCAACGCATGCAGCAGTCCCTCGAGGACGGCGCCCGCAGGCAGAATGCCGAAACGCTGCTCAGAACCCTGCGCCATCAAGATCTGCGCCATTTCCATTCAAACATGACTACTGCATCGGCCGTGCCTGCGAGCGATGCGGCAACCTTGCCAACGCCGTCGAGACGGCGCTCTTTTCTGGTTTGAAAATGACAGACGCAGTTGAGTTCAAAGCGACATTGACCCGCTACCTGAAGGCGCGGGTGCCTTTCATCTCGATCCGTAGTACTGAACGTGCGCGGGTGCTGGATATCCTGCGTGAAGTGGCTGGTGGCCTGGGTGCCCCCTTCTATGTGCATACGCTTTCGCAGGGCACCCGCGAGCTGTCTAGCGGGCGGGTAGTCAATGAAGATCGTTCGGTTATCGGTGCGGTGGATTTTGCAAGCCAGCAGATGACGCAGCGGCAGAACCTGAGCTTTGTTTTGACGGAAGTGTCCGATATGGAGGATGACACCGCTTCCGCAAGGCAGTTGATTGACGTGGTGATGTTGGCTGCCGATCACGGTGGCTCTCTGGTGGTTGTGACCAGTAAGCCGATATTCGGCCAGTTGCAGCGGCTGGGTATGTCTGCGCAGTTGTCCGCGCCAAATGAAGACGAGATGGCGGCGATCATCCGGGAGCAGATCGATCCTTATCGGGGACAGTTCGTCATCGAGTGGGATGATCAGGATGTTGCACGAGCAGCGGCCATTCTTGCAGGGGTGTCGCGGCTGGAGGCGGAGAACATCATTGCCACGCTGCTGGTGAATGGGCGCATCAGCAAGGCCGATATGGTCGAACTGATGTCGGCCAAGGACCGGATTTTCGCTGATATCAGCGGTATTGAACGGGTCTCGGTGCGTAGTGCGGAGATGTCGGTTGGCGGCTTGGGCGGACTCAAGGCTTGGCTGCAGCGCGAACGCCCGCTACTGACGGCCGACCTGCGCGAGCGCGGCATCCGCCCGCCACGCGGTGTGCTGTTGGTGGGTGTTCCGGGTTGCGGCAAGTCGCTGTCTGCGAAAGCGATCGCACACGACTGGCAGTTGCCTTTGTACCGGCTGGATCTGTCTACCATCCATGGGCAATATCTGGGGCAGAGCGAAGGGCGGCTGAAGGAGGCGCTCGCTACGGCCGATCATGTGGCGCCCTGCGTGTTGTGGATCGACGAGATCGAAAAGGGCTTGGCAGGCGCTGGTGGCAATGGTGATGGGGGCACTTCCACGCGCTTGGTCGGTCAATTCCTGTATTGGCTGCAGGAAGCACGTACCCGCGTGTTCGTAGTGGCTACCGCCAACGATGTGTCGCGGCTACCACCTGAACTTCTGCGTCGGGGGCGCTTCGATGAGCTGTTTTTCGTGGATCTGCCCACGGCCGAGGAGCGGCGCGACATTATCGGAATCTACGCGCGTAGAGGCCTGCAGGATGGCGTCCTGGATGAGGCGCTGCTGGACGAGTTGGTGGAAATGTCTGATGGATTTGCCGGCTCGGACCTGGAGTCGGCGGTGCGTGAGGTAGTCAAGGAGGCCTATCTGCGTGGCGATGAAGTGGTAAGTGACGAGCTGTTCCGTCGCAGCTTCCAGAATGTAGTGCCTCTTTCGCGGACAGCGCCAGAACAGATTGAGGGAATCCGTGCATGGGGCCGGGAGCGCGCCGTACCTGCATCTGGCGAGCCAATCGCCTCTGGCGCGAGCGTGGCAACACGTCCGAGGCGGGCGGTGCTTGCCTGATAGCGGGCGGGCCCGGATGCGTCATTGACAGCCGCATGAGTTACTGATGGCTGGATCGCTGCGCGCTCGCGCAGCGATGCGGTTGTCAATGTCGCGCGATAATGCGTTCCGGGCACACAACGGAGGCCGCCATGAGCGACTGCTGCGGCTGCGGCAAAACCCTGGAAGTCGAGCGCATGCAGGCGCAACAGCGCCGCGTGCTCTACCAGGTGCTGGCGATCAACCTGATCACCTTCGTGATGATGATGCTCGCCGCCTGGCATAGCGGCTCGGCCTCATTGCTGTCCGGCAGCCTGGACAACCTTGGCGATGCACTCACTTATGCACTCAGCCTTGCCGTAGTCGGCGCCAGTCTCGCCGCCAAGGCGCGCGTGGCCATGCTCAAGGCGGTGTTCATCCTGTGCGCGGCAATCGCGGTCGCCGCAGGCATCGCCTGGAAGCTGGCCCATCCACATCTGCCCTTGTTTGAAAGCATGGGCATCGCTGCCCTGCTCAATCTGGCCGCAAATCTGTTCTGCCTGCGCCTGCTGTGGCCGTACCGGCAAGGCGACATCAACCTGGCCTCGGCCTGGGCCTGCTCGTTGAATGACGTATACGAGGGTGGCGCGGTGATCCTGGCCGCGTTGGCGGTCTGGGCTTTCGGCGCCGGTTGGCCGGATCTGCTGATTGCAGTGGCCTTGTTGCTGCTGTTCCTGCGCTCGGCGTGGAGGGTGGCGCGGGCCGCATGGTGGGAACTTCGGCCAGCCTGAATGGGCGAAGGGTGGCCCGCACGGACTTGGATTTGCAAGCAAGGTCGGGTCTGGGCATAATACGCGGCTCGCTGTGTCCGGAATTCTCCGGATCGGTGGCCGGGAACACGTCATCTGGTCATCCTCGTCAGCGTAACCCTTTGATTCCCATGACGCGTGGCGGGTAACCGCCGGGGCCGCCGTCTTCCTGGCTAAGGAAGTCATCAACATTACCGAGGTGCGCAATGTCCCGCGTATGCCAAGTTTCCGGCAAGGGAGTGCAGACGGGTAACAACGTCTCGCACGCCAACAACAAGACCCGTCGTCGTTTCCTGCCGAACCTGCACGAGCGCCGTTTCTGGGTTGCCAGCGAGAACCGCTGGATCAAGCTTCGTGTTTCCGCGCATGCACTGCGCACCATCGACAAGAACGGTATCGATTCCGTTCTGGCTGAGCTGCGTGCGCGCGGCGAAAAGGTCTGAGGAGTAAACGATCATGGCAGGCAAGCGCGATAAGGTCCGTATGATTTCCTCGGCCGGTACTGGCCACTTCTATACGACCGACAAGAACAAGAAGAACACCCCGGGGAAGATGGAATTCCTCAAGTACGATCCGGTTGTTCGTAAGCACGTGATGTACAAGGAAGGCAAGATCAAGTAATCCTCCGGGATTGTTTGAGCTGCTGTTCCAAGCAGAATCCGCCGAAAGGCGGGTTTTGTGTTTCAGGGGTGTGAAAAAGTTCCCGCCCTGCCAGCATGAATACATGCCCGTGCAGCATCAGGCGGGGGTACTGCATCGCCTACAATCGGGCAGATGAGTGTTATCGATACCCCTGCATTGTGTGATCTGGCCATCATTGGCGGTGGCGCCGCCGGCGTACTTGCCGCCATCGGTGTACTGCGTGGCGCAAGCCAGCCGCTGCGGCTGCTGGTGATCGAGCCCAACCTGCCGCTGGCCCGTGGCGTGGCCTATGCCACCACCCGCGAGGAGCACGTGCTGAACGTGCCGACCGCCAAGATGAGTGGCTTTCCTGAACAACCCGAGGATTTCCTCGACTACCTGTGTGAAGTGCAGGCCTTTCCGGCGCTTTCGCGGGAACAGCTGGCCGGGCAGTTCGTGTCGCGTCGTTACTACGCCGACTACCTGCGCCAACGCTTGCAGCAGGCAGTGGACGCCAGCCCTGCGCAATTGGAGATTCTGGCTGCACGGGTACAGACACTGCAGCCCAATGACGATGGCGTGTTGCTGGCCCTGGATTCGGGCCGGCCGCTGCAGGCTGGGCGGGTGATCCTGGCGGTGGGCAATTCGCTGCGGCCATTGCCGGCGCGCGGCGCCAGCGGCCTGGCAGATGGCAAGCGTGTGGAGGCCTGGGATTACGCGGCGCTCGACAGCATTGCGGACAGCGCCGACGTGGCGATCATTGGTTCTGGCCTGAGCATGGCCGACAGCGTGGCGACGCTGCAGGCCAGTGGTCATCGCGGCCGTATCCATGTGATGTCGCGGCATGCGCTGCTGCCACTGCCGCACGCCAAGGGTGCTGCGGCCGACTACGACCCCGAACCCTTGCTGGCAATGAATCTGCGCCAGCGCATGCACGCGCTGCGATGTCACGCGGCCGAAGCGGCGACGCGCGATATCCCGTGGCAGAGCGTGATGGAGCGTATCCGTCCGCTGGGCCAACGGTTGTGGCAAACCCTTTCATTCGACGATCAGCGTCGCTTCCTGCGCCATGTGGTGCGGTACTGGGACGTGCATCGCCACCGTATCGCCGCGCCGCTGCATGCGCAGCTGCTGGAGCTGCAGAAAACTGATCGGCTGCAACTGCACCGCGGTCGCCTGGAAACCGCCGTTGCCGAAGGCGCCTGCGTACGTCTGACCGCACAGGACCGTTGGCGTCAGCCGCTGCAGCTGGAGGTGCAGTGCGTGGTCAATGCCACCGGCGTGGAAATGCGTGCACAGGCGATGCGCAATCCGCTGTTGCAGCAGTTGCTCGGCAGTGGCGTGGGCCGCGCCGGCCCGCATGGGATTGGTCTGGATACAACGCCGGACGGCAGCCTGATCGACGCCGATGGCGTGGTTGAGCCGCGCGTACAGGTGCTGGGCAGCCTGCGCATCGGCAGCCTGTGGGAAAGCCTGGCGATTCCTGAATTGCGCGGGCAGGCGGCAGCTGCGGCAAAACAAGCGCTGTAGGCGCGGCTGTCGGTAGTGCCGAGCCATGCTCGGCAGAGGCCTTCCAAGCAATCCCAATGTAGTGCCGAGCCATGCTCGGCAGAGGCTTTCCAAGCAATCCAAATGTAGTGCCGAGCCATGCTCGGCAGAGGCCTTACCGGTGGAGCCCCTGCCGAGCATGGCTC
>NZ_JBRREK010000040.1:0-42306 GCF_056760235.1 Stenotrophomonas sp. STEN018 | reverse complement strand
TGGCCCCCCCGCGGTTTTCCCCTGGCTGTGCTTTTTTTGTTGTTTTTGCCCTTAAACGGCGCCCGCCCCCCCCCCCGGGGGGGGCCCCGCTTTGGTTTCGGCGTTGTGCTGCGCGCCGCAGCGCGCAACTCCGTTCTCGGGCACGACTGCAGCGCATGGGCTCAGCGATTGGCCTGCTCCGATGCAGGCTCTTCCAAGCCGGAACTCACGCGCTTACCGATGTCTTTCAGCCGGGCCAGCTGGTCAACCATTGTTGGCCCGTCATCCAGACTGGTAACGAAGGTCCAGAGGTAGGTCATTACCGCATAGACATGACCTGGGGTGACGTCAGTAGTCGTGGCCAGTTGCATCATTGTCAGCGCGAACAAGGCCGCAGCGGCGGTCCCAACAACAAGGAAGGCGCCGGCTTCTCGATCAGACAGCCAGATGCGCAAGCGGGAAAGAACGGTGTAGTGGCGAAGCAGGGTCCCTGCGTTGACCCGCTCCACCATCCGGATCTCATGCTCCAGCCGGTCATTCAGACGTCCATGCAAGTGCTCGTTGCGGCGGGCGTAGCGGGGAAGAACCGTCATTCCCAGCAGCAGCACCGACAGGGCGGCGATGCCGACCCACGGCTCGATCACCAGCAGCATGATTGCTGCACCCACCATCGATACCAACGCGGTGGTGATGATCGGCACGTGCTTCTCGAAGAAGTCGACAAATTCCCGGGCCAGCACGACCCGCGCGGCCACCGTGGAGGTTGCCTGCATCTGCTGCCGCTGCGCCAGCACTACGCCGACCGCCAAATCCGCGTAGATCCGGGTGAATACGCGGGTGTCCATCGCTCGGCGCGCCGCGCCTATCAGCCAGAAGGACAGCACCACGCCCGCGTACCAGATGGCCTTGTACACATCGCCCTTGATGATCGAGTCCACGGCGAAACCGGCGAATAGCGGGTAGGCGAGCAGAAGCGCGTTCTCCGCCGCGACGAGCGAGAGCGTCAGGCTGATCTGGCCCGGATAGGCCTTTGCCAGAGCAACCAGAGTGCTTGCTGCAGTCTGCTGCCCGATCTGGGTGGCGGGAGCTGACAGCGACCCTGAAGATGGAATGCGTTTCATGTCGAGATGTAGAATTGAGCGGTCGCTCAATTCTACTTGAGCGACCGCTCAAACGCTTGAGCCGATATGCTTTCCATTCAGTTCTGCCCAATAGGTGTCGTTTGGCCATTCCTTCCCGCCGAGATCAGATCATTGAAGCGGCATTGCATCTGTTTCGAACGAATGGCTTCGCCAATGTCTCGACTCGAGATATATCAAGCCACGCGGGCATTTCCCGCAGCCACATCTATCACTACTTCGCCGACTGGAACGAGCTCCGTCGCGAAGCATTTGCTCGCTTCGCAACCGATCAGCTTGAGCAGGTGAAGGTAGCGGTCGAACACCTGGCACCGGACGAAGCACTCGCTTTCTTTCTAAGCGACTGTTTGCCGGCGACCGATGATGACTCCTGGGTGTTGTGGCTCGATGCCTGGGATGAGGCCATGCATGACGCCAAGCTGTCGGCAACCTATCTGGCTGTGAACCAGCAATGGCAGGACCTTTTGGCCGGGATAGTGCAGCGCGGCGTGGAAGCCGGCTGCTACCGGTGCGCGTCGCCAACGCGGGTAGCCCGGCAACTGTTCGCTCTGGCGATGGGCTATGCCAACGACCTGATGCTGCTGCAATCGGACGATGAGCGCTCAGCGATGGAAAGTGAGTTGGCCGAAGTTGCGCGATTGTTGCTCGGCACTGCAACGCCACGTGGTTGATTGAGGCCCTGAGCTCAGTCCCTCACGGGTTTGGCCAATGATTGGATGGGCGTTGTCGCAGGCTGCATGCGTAGCCCAAACAGGGGCCGCAGCGGGGCGCAGCGCCGGATCAGTTCATAAGCGCCAAGACACGCAGCAAACGTGACCACGATAAGGATGACGGCCTCGATGCCAGGATTCAGCTGCAGCGGCTTGAGGTTGTGTGCAAGAACCACAATCAGCGTCTGATGCAGGATGTACAGCGGGAATACCGCCAGGGTGAGATAGCGCAGGGCCGGACTGTCGGCCTCGCGCCAACGATAGGCAAAGCCCAGCAAGGCGGCGATCGCGCACCATTGGTCCACCGCCCAGACAACCCGAAGGGCAAGCCGCAATTCCAGCGGCGGCGGTTGCGCGTCGTTGTAGCCAGAAAAATACCAGACGTGGATGAGCACGGCGTAGCTGATTCCAGCCGCAACCAGTGACGGCCAGCGCAGGCGCTGCAGTGATTCCCAGAAGCGGGTGTTGAACGCGGCGAGGAAGCCGATCAGGAAGATGCTGGCGTACTGGGCATGGTTGTACCAGTCATCGGTCAGCGCGTGGGTCTGCTCGAAGCGGTTCACCAGCAGCAGGCGCGCTGCCGCCAGGATGACTACCGGGACAACCAGCGCGCCCCAGCTGTTCAGCGCGCTGCCGGTCCATTGGCGCAGGCGCTGCAGTGTGGACGCGGGCAGCAGCCGCCACAACAACCAGGCCAGAACGGTATAGCTCCACAGATAGGGCAAGAACCAGAGGTGGTTCCAGGTCGGGACGCGCAGGCAGCCATCGCTGTCACAGAAGCCCTGGTAACCGCTGAGATACTTGCCGTAGAACGCCCAGTAGGACTCGCTGTATCCGCCTGGTAGCTGCTCGACCACCTGGTAGTAGGCCTGCGGTGGCACGATCACCGCCATCCCGAACAGCAACGGCAGCAGCAACTGCCATGAGCGGCGGCGCAGCAGGCCGGCAGGTTGGCGCTCGAACATGAAGGCGGTGGCGACGCCGGAGATCAGGAACAGCAGCGACATCCGCCAGGGCGAAGTCAGCAGCATGAAAGGCTCCGGTGCGATGCTCGCGGCCGGGCTTTTGACGTGCCAGTCCCAGCTCACGTAGTACATGCCGACGTGGTAGATCACCAACAGACCAAAGGCGATTACCCGCAGCCAATCCAGATCGTGGCGCCTGTGCATTGCGTGTCCAGCGGATGGAGAAGGTCGTCACTAAAGCCTGGGATGCGCATCCCGTAGGGCCGGAAGGGCCGACCTGCGGGCGCCAAGGGACGAGTGGTGGCGATCAGGGGACGGCCAGCGAGGGCTGCGGAGGCTACGCCGTCTAGAATGCGCTGATGAACCAAGCCGCATCGCCGACCTTGTTGAATCGCTCCATGCCCTGGCGGCATAGCATGGAGCTGCTGTTCTGGTTGCTGCTGGTGTTGATCAACTGTAGTGGCAATGCGATCACCACCTGGATGGATGCCAACCGGTCCGGTGCACCCTCCATGGAGTGGTGGGAACCCTGGGTCTGGGAATTCTCCAGTGGACTGGTCTGGTTGCTGTTGCTTGTGCCAGCCATCGTCTGGTTCAGCAGGCGCTGGCCGCTGCATCTGGACAACTGGCGGCGACGCCTGCCTTGGTACCTGCTGGCCAGTGTGCCGATCTCGCTGCTGCACGTGCTGGCCATGTTCGGGATCAGGATGCTCACCTATGCCGTGGTGGGAGAGCGCTATCAGGTCGGCGACTGGGTCGACGAGCTGCTCTACGAATACCTCAAGGACGTGCGCACCTATGCCGCCATCCTGTTCTGCATCGATGGTTACCGCTTTCTGCTTCGCCGTCTGCAAGGCGAGGCACAGTTGCTGGCCGAGCCTGATGAAGGGCCGCCGGTGGAGCCCATCGATCATCCGGAACGGCTGCTGGTACGCAAGCTGGGCCGGGACTTCCTGATCGCAACGGCCGATATCGAATGGGCGCAGGCCGCCGGCAACTACGTCAACCTGCATCTTCGCGGCCACGACTACCCGCTGCGGATCACCATGGCTGCGCTGGAACAGAAGCTTGATGCCGCGTGTTTCGTCCGGGTCCATCGCAGTTGGTTGATCAACCTGGCACATCTGGTGTCGATCGAGCCGCTGGAAGGCGGTGAGGCCCTGTTGCATATGGCCGATGGCAAACAGGTCGCTTGCAGTAGACGCTACCTGCCGGCGCTGAAGTCGAAGTTGAGCAGCACCACGGAAGATCCCGCCACGGTCTGAGCCCGCTAGGGGGTGGGGGCGGCGGGCCGAAGGGGAAACCCGGCACATTGCGAACAACAGGTGCCAGTCGAGCAAACAAGATGCAGGAGTCGGTTCTTGCAGGGTGATTAGCAGTATTGGCTTCAGTCACTGCGTGGGTCGCATACGGGCAGGAGGAAAAAGCAGCCATTACTGGACGCAGTCAGCCCAAGCCGGCAGCGGATACGACAGGCACCTAACCTGTATTCGAGCCGAGCCTGCTCCGCGGCTCGGCTTATCTCATTCGTTGCGAACGTCGGCTTCCGGCTAGTTGCCAGACTTCGTTTTGGTGATCAACCTCGTGTTGTTGGTCGCTGTGGACTGGTTCGCCAGGTGAACCTCGGTGGTACACAGAACCGTAAAGTGGCATCGCCGAGACCAACGATCCCTGCCTTTTTAGCGGCGCTGAAAGACGGCACAATGCTGCACGGAGCAAGGGGGGGCTTGGGTTCTATTGAGCAGGGCTGATTTGCGCTCGCGGCGCTTCTCGGAAAATCCGCTGACCCCGTTGTGGCTGTTGGTGCGTTTGATCTTCCAACCCTTGGACGGAGTGCTGCGATGAGCCTTGTTATCTGGCGGCGTTGTTGGATGGTAGGTCTGCTGTTGGGCGTGGCGGTGGCACCAGTAGCCGCGCAGCAGGGCAGGGAGCTGGCCCGGCCGCCGGTGCTGATTGCCGTTTCCAAGGACGAGCAGCCAATCGAGCTGCGACGGGCAAGCATTGACGGCGAGGTGCAGGCGGGAATCGCCCAGACCCGGATCGATCTGGTTTTCCATAACCCCAATCGGCGGGTGATGGAGGGCGAGCTGCAGTTCCCCTTGGCCGAAGGCCAGCAGATCAGCGGCTTCGCCTTGGACATCGATGGGCAATTACGGGACGCGGTGCCGGTGCCGAAGGAGCGTGGCCGACAGGTGTTCGAGGCTATCGTCCGGCAGGGCCAGGACCCAGCGTTGCTGGAGCAGACCGCTGGTAATCAGTTTCGTCTTCGCGTGTATCCGCTGCCAGCCGGCGGTAGCCGGCGGGTGCAGTTGACCATCCGTGAGGCGATGCCCTTGTCGGGTCTGGCGTGGCAGTGGCGCTTGCCGCTGCAGTTCGCATCCGCGGCAGCTGAAGTAAGCCTGCGCCTGCGCGCGCCGGGCGCTGACAAGCTGGGCCAAGCACCGTTCCGGCTGATGGCTGGTGGTTTGGAGTGGCAGGGCAGCGGCCGGCAATTGCCTGCACAGCTGCAGTGGCAGCTGCCCGTAAAGCCTCAGCCCTCGCTGCAGACGGCGCGCTACGACGGGCAACACTATCTATTGGCACAGCTGCCGGTAGCAGCGCCGGCTGCGCGCGGCTTGCCGTCAAAGGTCGGCCTGCTCTGGGATGCATCAGGCTCGGCGGGTAAACGTAACCGGGCACGCGAGTTTGCATTGCTGGATCGTTATTTCGCGGCGATGGGCGAGGGCAGCGTTGTACTGACGGTGCTGCGCGACAAGCCGGAAGCGGAGCGTCGTTTCAGTATCCGCAAGGGTGACTGGAGCGCGTTGCGTCGCGTGTTGGAGCAGACGCCGAACGATGGCGCGAGCGCCCTGGCGTCGTGGACGCCCAGGGCGGAACTCGGTGAGTACCTGCTGATCAGTGATGGCCTGTCCAACTGGGGCGCATCGACGCTACCGGCGTTGGCGGCGGATCAACGTCTGTTTGCAATCAATAGTGCTGCGGCCGGTTCCGATACCGCACGCCTGCGTGGCTGGAGCGAGGCGAACGGCGGCAGTCTGGTGCAGATCGAGTCTGACGACGTGAGCGCGGCGGCAAGTCGCTTGCTGGCCACGCCGACTACGGTGGAACTCGCACCGGCTCCCGGTCTGCACGATGTGGTGATCGATCGCCGCAGTCTGGAGCAGGGCTGGTTGTGGCTGTATGCACGCGCCGATGCTGCATCGGCCGAGCTGCGGTTGCGGATCAATGGTGACCAGTGGCAGGCGTTGAGCGTTGCGCCGGGTAACACCGATGGCGCGCTGATGGCCGGGCTGTGGGCGCAGGCACGCTTGCAGCAGTTGGCGGCCGACCCGCGCGGCAATCGCGAGGCGATGCAGTTGCTGTCGCAGCAGTTCGGCATGGTCAGTGAAGGCAGTTCGTTGCTTGTACTGGACACGATTGAGGACTACCTGCGCTACGCGATCCGGCCGCCGGCAGCGCTGCGGGCCGAATACGACCGCCGTTTTGCCCGTCAGGTTGCCGACCGTGAGGCCGCGCGCAAGACCCATCTTGATCAGGTGGCCGAGCAATGGCAGCAACGCCAGGCGTGGTGGGACAAGCGGTGGCCGAAGGACTCGCCGTTGAAGGTGGAACAAGCTGCAAAGTTGGCGCGACAGCGTGCAAGCGGAGCGCCCTCGCCGCCGGTATTGGCGATGGCACCGCCGCCTGCCCCCGCACCGGTTGCGGCAATGGTGGCCGAGTCGTCAAGCTTGGACAGGGTGGCGGTGACCGGCAGCAGGCGCGAGGCAGCGGCTGAGGTGGCTGCAGTTGCAGATGAGGCCAAGGTCAACTCCGGCGCGGTGCAGATCAAGCTGGCCGCATGGGAGCCGGATTCACCGTTCGCGCAGCGCCTGCGCAGAGCGCCGGCTAGTGAGTTGTACACGTGGTATCTGGACGAGCGTGAAGCCAATGCCGACAGCAGCGCGTTCTTTCTGGATGTTGCGGATATGTTGCGGACTGCCGGGCAACGCGAGCTGGCGCTGCGGGTGCTGTCCAATCTGGCGGAAATGGAGCTGGATAACCGGCATCTGCTGCGGGTGCTGGGTTATCGGCTGATGCAGGCCGGTGAGCCAGCGCTGGCGGTGCCGGTGTTCGAGCAGGTGCTGGCAATGGCCGATGATGAGCCGCAGAGTTTCCGCGATCTGGGCTTGGCGCTGGAGGCGGCAGGGCGGCCACAGCAGGCGGTTGATCCGCTGTATCAGGTTGTGCAGCGGGCATGGGATAGGCGCTTCGATGGCGTGGCGTTGATCGCATTGGACGAGCTGACCAATCTGATCGCACGCGGTGGCCCGGCACTGGATGCAAGGCAGGTTGATCCACGCCTGCGCAAGGCGATGCCGCTGGATCTGCGCGTTGTATTGGCGTGGGACGCGGACAACAGCGATATGGATCTGTGGGTGACCGACCCCAATGGTGAGCGCGCGTACTACGGCAATCGCTTGACCTATCAGGGTGGGCAGATGTCGCAGGATTTCACCGGCGGCTACGGGCCTGAGCAGTTCTCGTTGCGCGATGCCAAGCCCGGCATCTACAAGGTGGAGGCCAATTACTTTGGCAGTCGTCAGCAGCTGGTGACCGGTGCGGCTACTTTGATGCTGCGCTTGAGTACCCATTGGGGTACGCCAAAGCAGAAGGATCAGGCAGTGACCATGCGTTTGCAGGACGCCACCGATACCGTGCTCGTGGGTGAGTTCGAAGTGCGCTGAGGCTGTTGCTGTAGCCATCTGCTGTTTGTTTGTAGGAGCGGCGTAAGCCGCGAAGCTAGCAATGCATCGGCACGAGGGATTGACATTGCCAGCTTCGCGGCTTATGCCGCTCCTACAAAAAATCCGATGCCGGAGATCCGGCATCGGGGTTTTGCCAAGACTCGCTTACTTGCGACGTGCCAGCAGGCGGTAGCTGCCAGTGGCGTTCGGATCGAAGCTGTGTGCGAACACGATGTAGCGGCCGGCTTCCAGCTCGATTTCCAGATTCGGGTCCAGGCTGGAGTCGCTGTCATCCTGACGGGCGATTTCTTCGCCATTGCGCATCAGCGTGATCATGCCGTCCAGGCTGGAGCTGCCAGCCGTCATGCTGATTACGTACTTGCCCTTGCGCGGAATCTCGAGGGTGTACAGGTCGCGGTTGCCGGCGCGCAGCTGGCCCGAGACTTCGCGGCCGATCTTGAGCTCGGGACGGGTTGGGCCATCAGGCGCGGCCACGCTGCCGGTAGCCAGCTGGAACACGCCGCCACGGCTGTTCACCGAGCGCACCGATACGTTGTACTCGCCTGCGTCCAGCACCTGGCTGATGCGCGAATTGACTCCGCCGCCGCCATCATCGTCGCTCAGGGTGATATCGCCGCCCTGCAGGGTGAGCATGGTGTCCAGATCCTTGCCGCTGGCATCGAGCTGCACACGGCGACGCTCCGGCAGGTTCAATATGAAACTGCGGGTGTCGTCAGCACCGATGAAGCCGCTGACGGTGCCTTCGAGAGGCAGGCTGGTGCCGTCGTTGAAGACCAGGCCTTCAGGGAAATCAGCCTGCTCCACGCCCAGATAGAACGCGCCCGAAGCCTCGCCCAGGCCGCCGGCGGTCAGTGTGTAGCGGCCCGGCTGCAGCGGTGCGACCAAGCGTGCGTTGAGGTTGCTGCCGCCGTCATCGTCTTCCAGATTGAGGCCGTTGCCGCTCAGTTCCAGGCGCACGTCGAACTCGGTTGATTCAAGATCGATCGTGTACAGACCCGGCTTGTCGACCTGCAGGACGAAGGTCTTGTCGCCGCTACGCAGCCAATCGGTAACCCGGCGGCCTGCGGTAAGCGGCTTGCCGTCATAGGCAACGATGGGTTCGGCAGACAGCTGGAACGGGCCGAAGGCGCGCGCATCGGCGCCGCTGACGGCGACCAGGTACTGGCCCGCCTTGTCGGCGCGCATGCTCAGGCTGGCGCTGCCTTCGCGGCCAGCTTCGGTGCGGGACACCAGTACGTCGCGATTGAACACGGCCAGTGCGCCATTGAGTGCGCCTTCCAGCTTCAGCGTTACCGCCTGGCCGGCGCCCATCTGCAGCGAGAACAACTGGCTGCGGGTGCCGTCACTGTAATTGACCGGGCTGGAAGAGGTGATTTCGCCGGATACATCGCCGTTGATGGCGAGCGGGCGGGCCGGGCCGGCGGCATACACGGGGGCGTGCACGGCGGCGGCAATGGCAAGGGACAGCAGTCCGGCTGCAAGTCGCTTCACTTGAACTCCTTTAGGTGGGAAGCAGGGGTAGGTAAAAAACGGCCACGCTGCCTGCGGGGGCAGGCGGCGTGGCCGTGGGTCCATCAGGCCGGCTGGCGCAATGGGCGATGTGGCTTAGTGGATGACGGCGGCGGCTGCGTCGGCAGCGGCGCTGGCAGCCTCTTCAGCAGCATCCTTGCGGTTGCTGTTGGCCGGTGCGGCGACATCGCTACCGCCACCGAGGTCGGTGGTTTCCAGCTCGAACACGCCTTGCTGGCTGCCCAGACTGGTGACCGCAACGATGTAACGGCCTGCGCGCAGGTCCAGGGTCAATCGGGCATTGGTGCCGTTGCCGCCATCGTCGTTCTCTTCGTCAACCCCGGGGCCGGTGATGTGCAGCACCGAGTCGAAGCCATCGGCAATGGCGTCGAACTGGATCTGCTTGGGTGCATCGAGGGTAAGCACGAAGGTGCGGCGGCCGCGCGAATCCATCATCGACTGCGCGGTCTGGCCGATGGTCAGCGCGGTGCCGTCACGGGTGACCAGGCCATTTTCGGTCGGGGTCAGCTTGACGCTGAGCTTGAATGAGCCGGTATTGCCGTTCACCGAGGAGGCGGCAATGGTGTACTCGCCCGGCTCCAGGTAGGTGCGGATGCGGGCGTTGAGGTTGCCGCCGTTGTCATCGTCTTCCAGCTCCACGTTGCGACCGTTCAGGCGCAGGTAGGAGTCGAATGCGCTGGATTCCAGGGTGATGGCGTAAAGGCCGGCCTTGTCTACCTTGAGCTTGTACTCCTGCTTGTCGCCCATCAGCCAATCGGTTGCCTGGCTGTCGGCGCCCAGTGGCTTGCCGTCGTAGGGCACGACCTTGGCAGACTTGAGCTTGAACGGACCAAAGGCGTCGGCGCTGGCACTGTTGACCGCGACCAGATAAGTGCCGTCCTTGGGCGCGCGGAAGGCCAGGTTGACCGAGCTGGAGGAATCGCCGTCACTCATGCCCGAGGAGGAGGCATTGGCAATCATGTTCTGGCCGTCGAACACCGCCAGCTGGCCGCTGAGCGAGCCACCCAGCTCCAGAGAAACGGCTTCGCCGCTCTTCATGGTCACTTTGTAGCCTTGGTGGCGGCTGCCGTCGTTGTAGTTCAGGCTGCTGGACGAGGTGATTTCACCGGAGACCGTTTCCCCGACCGTCAGGTTCGGGGCCTTGTCAGCGCCGGTGGCGGCAATGCCGCCCAGCTTCTGGCAGGCGGTCAGCGCCAAGGTCATGGTGATTGCAGCAAACAGGCGAGCGTGTCTGGCGTTCAAGCTTAGGTCCTTCATGGTCAGAAATGTCTCCTTTTCCCGTCTTCGCGGGTCAGGGTACGATTCTAACGTTAAGTCGTGTCTATTCAGCGAGAAGGGCCTGCCTGTCTGAATAGCCAATGCCAGCCCCGGCTGGATGCTAGAATTGGCGGCTTGTCTGCCTTATTAGACCGACCATGATCGAACTCAATCCCATCCGCCAGCGAATCACCGATCTGACCGATCGCGTGCTATCGCTCAGGGGGTATCTTTGACTACGACGTCAAGAAAGAACGTCTCGAAGAAGTAACCCGCGAACTCGAAAACCCGGACATCTGGAACAACCCGGAGTACGCCCAGACCTTGGGCCGTGAACGCTCGATGCTGGACAAGACCGTCACCGGTATTGCCAACGTACTGGACGGCCTGTCCGAAGCCACTGAACTGCTTGAGCTTGCCGAAAGCGAGCAGGACGAAGATACCGCGCTGGCGGTGGTGGCTGACCTGAACAAGTTCCAGGCGCACATCGAGAAACTCGAGTTCCAGCGCATGTTCTCCGGCGAAATGGACAGCTGCAACGCGTTCGTCGACATCCAGGCCGGTGCCGGTGGTACCGAAGCCCAGGACTGGGCGGAAATCATGCTGCGCATGTACCTGCGCTGGTGTGAATCGCGTGGCTGGAAGACCGAGCTGATGGAAGTGTCCGGCGGCGACGTCGCTGGCATCAAATCGGCTACCTTCCGCGTCGAAGGCGAGTTCGCCTATGGCTGGCTGAAGACCGAGATCGGCGTGCACCGGCTGGTGCGCAAGTCGCCGTTCGACTCGGACAACCGCCGCCACACCAGCTTCACTTCGGTATTCGTGTCGCCGGAAGTCGATGACAACATCGAAATCGACATCAACCCGGCCGACCTGCGCACCGACGTGTACCGTTCCTCCGGTGCCGGTGGTCAGCACGTCAACAAGACAGAGTCGGCGGTGCGTATCACCCACATCCCGACCAATACCGTGGTGGCCTGCCAGATCGGCCGCAGCCAGCACCAGAACCGCGACACCGCGATGAAGATGCTGGCCGCCAAGCTCTATGAGCTGGAAGTGCAGAAGCGCAACACCGAGCGTGACGCGCTGGAAGCGACCAAGTCCGACATCGGCTGGGGCAGTCAGATCCGCAACTACGTGCTCGACCAGAGCCGTATCAAGGACCTGCGCACCGGCGTTGAACGTACCGACACGCAGAAGGTGCTGGACGGCGACCTTGATGAATTCATCGAGGCCAGCCTCAAGTCCGGCCTGCAGGCCGGCGCCAAGCGCATCGACGCTTGATCCGGAATGGCCCTGCACGGGCCATTCCCTTGTTGTACGGTGCGGTTTCACCAGTCGGTGGCCGCGCCTGGTTATCCCCCCCAAATAGAAATCAAAGCCATGACCGAACAGACCCCTGAAACGCAGCAGCTCCCCGTCGACGAGAACAGCCTCATCGCCGAGCGCCGCGCGAAACTCACGGCGCTGCGCGGGCAGGGCATCGCCTACCCGAACGACTTCCGTCGCGAAGACTTCGCCGGCAAGCTGCAGGACGAATACTCCGACGCCGAGGTGTGGACCAGCGAGGCGCTGGAAGCCACCGGCCGCACGGTGAAGATGGCCGGCCGTTTGATGGCCAAGCGCATCATGGGCAAGGCCAGCTTCGCGCAGATCCAGGACGAGAGCGGCCGTATCCAGCTGTTCCTGCAGGCCACCGCACTGGGCGATATCTATGCCGCGTTCAAGGGCTGGGACGTGGGCGACATCATCGCCGTCGAAGGCGGCCTGACCCGCACCAAGACCGGCGAACTGTCGGTCAAGGCGACCAGCATCCGCCTGCTGACCAAGTCACTGCGCCCGCTGCCGGACAAGTGGCATGGCTTGGCCGACGTTGAACAGCGCTACCGCCAGCGTTACGTCGATCTGATCGTCACCCCGGAATCGCGCGACGTCTTCATCAAGCGCTCCAAGATCATCCGCGCCATGCGCGCATGGCTGGACAACCGCGACTTCCTCGAAGTCGAAACGCCGATGATGCATTACATCCCCGGCGGCGCGACGGCCAAACCGTTCACCACCCACCACAACGCGCTGGATATGCAGCTGTACCTGCGCGTCGCACCGGAGTTGTACCTCAAGCGTCTGGTGGTTGGCGGCCTTGAGCGTGTCTACGAAATCAACCGCAACTTCCGCAACGAAGGCGTCAGCACCCGCCACAACCCGGAATTCACCATGATGGAGCTGTACGAGGCCTATGCCACGTACAACGAAGTGATGGACCTGACCGAAGGCGTGATCCGCGATGTCGCGCAGAGCGTGCTCGGCACCACCGTGGTGGAATGGGATGGCGTGCAGATCGATCTGGCCCCGGCCTTCCGTCGCTGGCGCATGGATGAAGCCGTGCGTCACCACAACCCGGAAATCACCGCCGCCGACTGCACCGATCGTGATGCGTTGCTGCGCCATTGCGAGCGCCTGAAGATCCGCGTCAAGCCGAGCTACGGCTGGGGCAAGCTGCTGCTGGAGATCTTCGAAGCCACGGTCGAACACACCTTGATCCAGCCGACCTTCATCACCGATCACCCGGTCGAAGTGTCGCCGCTGGCCCGCGCCAGCGACAACGACGCCGGTTACACCGACCGCTTCGAGCTGTTCGTCAACGGCAAGGAGCTGGCCAATGGCTTCTCCGAGTTGAACGACCCGGAAGACCAGGCCGCACGTTTCCAGGCCCAGGTGGAAGCCAAGGATGGTGGCGATGACGAGGCCATGCATTACGACGCCGACTACATCCGTGCGCTGGAATACGGCATGGCACCGACCGGTGGCCTGGGCATCGGCATCGATCGCCTGGTGATGATGCTGACCGGCCGCGCCTCGATCCGTGACGTGCTGTTGTTCCCGTACATGCGCCCGGAAGCCTGATCCAGCACGATCCGGCTGCAGCCGAAAGAACAAAGGCCTTCCCGTAACCGGGAAGGCCTTTCTGTTTTTGCAATGTAGTGCCGAGCCATGCTCGGCAGGGGCCTTACCAGCGAAAAGCAGCCCTCTCCCCAACCCCTCTCCCGCAAGCGGGAGAGGGATATGTAGTGCCGAGCCATTCTCGGCAGGGGCGTTACCAGCGAAAAGCCGCCCTCACCCCAACCCCTCTCCCGCAAGCGGGAGAGGGGCATGTAGTGCCGAGCCATGCTCGGCAGAGGCCTTCCCAATAACGCCTCAGCCCAGCACAGCCCGCACGCCCAGATTGATCAGCATGCCGCCAGCCAACAACCACATGAACAACAACAATGCCAACAACATCGGCTTGGCACCAGCCTGACGCAGCGCCGAAGCATGCGTTGTCAGGCCCAGCGCAGCCATCGCCATCGCCAGCAACACGGTGTCCAGATCCACCAATACCTTCACCAGCTCAACCGGCAGCAGTTGCAGCGAGTTGAAACCGACCATGGCGATGAAGCCAAACGCAAACCACGGAATGGTGATCTTCGAGCGTTCTCCGTTGGCGCGGCTCTGGCCACGGGCCAGCAAAGCAGACAGACCGACCAGAAACGGTGCCAGCATCATCACCCGCACCATCTTGGTGATGACCGCAGCATCGGCGGCAGGCTCACTGACCGCGCGGCCAGCAGCCACCACCTGAGCGACCTCGTGCACGGTGGAACCGGTAAACACGCCGAATGCAGTTTCATCCAGCGGCATCCAACCCGCCGACACGCCCCACTGATACAGCAGCGGGTACAGGAACATCGCCACGGTGCCGAATACCACCACTGTGGCCACGGCGACCGCAACCTGTTCGGCGCGGCCCTTGATCACCGGTTCGGCAGCCATCACCGCGGCGGCGCCACAGATCGAACTGCCAGCGCCGATCAACAGCGCCGAGTTGCGGTCCATGCCCAGCAACCTGGTGCCCAGCCACCAGGCCAGGCCGAAGGTCGAGCACAGCACCAGCGCATCGATCGCCACGCCAGCAACGCCAACCTGGCCGATATCCTGCAGGGTCAGCCGCAGGCCATACAGAATGATGCCGGCGCGTAGCAGGGTGGCCTTGGAGAACCCAACGCCAGCATCGGCGCGGGTCGCCAGGCTGCGGTAGACCGTATTACCCAGCACGATGCCGATGACGATGGCCAGGGTCAACGCGCTGATGCCGTGGTTCTGCATCCACGGCAGGGTACCCAGCCAGATCGACAGGCCGGCAACTGCGGCCGTCAGCAGCAGGCCGGGGAGGCGGGAAAGGGGCATCGAGGTAAGCCCTTGGGTCGAGGTGTTCATAACGTTGGGTTATTAGAAGATAGCCCATGCTGCACCCAAGGTTATTACCTGTAAAACGGATAATATTGGTTGAATCAACCGATTTTGGAGATAGGTCGTGCATCTTTCCCTACGCCAGTTGCAGATCTTCTCCGGCATCGCCGAAGCCGG
Organism: Stenotrophomonas sp. STEN018; assembly: GCF_056760235.1. Lineage (NCBI taxonomy): Bacteria > Pseudomonadati > Pseudomonadota > Gammaproteobacteria > Lysobacterales > Lysobacteraceae > Stenotrophomonas > Stenotrophomonas sp. STEN018. The sequence continues at coordinate 27,577 of NZ_JBRREK010000040.1, read as the reverse complement.
TACGACCACGGCGGCGGGTGAGTTGCTGGGCCTGTCACAGTCAGCGGTAAGTGCCGCTCTGGTTGAACTGGAAGGCCTGCTCGGGCTGGCTTTGTTCGACCGGATTGGCCGCCGACTGGTGCTCAACGGGCATGGCCGGGCTCTGCTGCCGCAGGCGCGCGCCTTGCTTGCGGGTATGACCGATATCGAGCGTCGGTTCCGTGCCGATAGCCAGACTGGCGCCGCCGTGCGTTGGCAGGTGGGTGCCAGTACCACCATCGGCAACTACCTGATGCCGGCGCGGATCGCGGACCTGCAGGCCTCCAATCCGCATGCCCATGTTGAGCTGGTGATCGGCAATACCCGCGAGGTCACCACCGCCGTGCAGCGGCTGGAGGTGGATGTCGGCTTGATTGAAGGGCCCAGCCACGAGCCGGGGCTGGAAGTGGCGCTGTGGCAGCAGGACGAACTGGTGGTGGTGTTCGGTGAGCGCCATCCGCTTGCGGTGCAGTTCGGCAAAGGCGCCGATCTGGCGATGCTGCGGCAGGCGCGCTGGCTGCTGCGCGAGCCCGGTTCAGGTACCCGTGAGGCCGCCGAGCAGGCTTTGTTGCCGCATCTGCATGGGTTTGCCGAGGTGTTGCAGCTCGGCGGCACCGAGGCGATCAAGCAGGGCGCGGTCGCTGGGCTCGGCCTGGCCTGCCTGTCGCGGCATGCGGTGGCCGATCTGGTGACGTTGGGCAAGCTGCAGGTGCTGGCGACGCCGTTGCCGCCGTTGCTGCGTCAACTCTGGGCGGTGCGCCATCCCGGCAAGCGAATTCCAGCCAGCCTGCGCCAGTTGCTGGGCCTGCCGGCGGATGTGTTTAGCGACGATTGAGCGCGGCTGCCACCATAGCCCGTACAATACGCCCATGCCTTTGATTACCTTGCAGAACGTCGACTACAGCGTCGGCGGCCCGTTGTTGCTGGAAAAAGCCGAACTGTCGATCGAGACTGGCGAGCGTATCGCCTTGATCGGCCGCAACGGCGCCGGCAAATCCACTCTCATGAAGCTGATGGCTGGCGAGCTCAAGCCCGATGACGGCGAGGTGCGCGTGCAGCAGGGCGTGCGCGTCACCCGACTCGAGCAGGAAGTGCCGCACGGCGCTGCCGGCAGCGTGTTCGACGTGGTCGCCGATGGCCTCGGCGAGCTCGGCCACTGGCTGGCAGAGTTCCATCGACTGAGCCACGCCGAGGTCTTCGATGGTGAGGCCATGGGCAATGTGCAGGCCAAGATCGATGCCGCCGATGGCTGGGGTCTGGACCAGCGCGTCGAGGAAACCCTGACCAAGCTCGACCTGGATGGCGACGCCGAATTCGGCCGTCTGTCCGGTGGCATGAAGCGCCGCGTATTGCTGGCGCGTGCGCTGGTCGCCGGCCCGGACGTGCTGCTGCTCGATGAGCCGACCAACCATCTGGATATCGAAGCCATTGATTGGCTGGAATCCTTCCTCAAGGGCTGGAATGGCTGTGTGGTGTTCGTCACCCATGACCGCCGCTTCCTGCGTGCGCTGGCTACCCGCATCGTCGAAATCGATCGTGGCCAGGTAACCAGCTGGCCGGGCGACTGGGAAAACTACGAGCGCCGCCGCGAAGAGCGCCTCAATGCACAGGCCCAGGAAAATGCCCGCTTCGATAAGCTGCTGGCACAGGAAGAAGTGTGGATCCGGCAGGGCATCAAGGCCCGCCGTACCCGCGATGAAGGCCGCGTGCGCCGGCTCAAGGCGATGCGCAACGAGCGCGTGCAGCGCCGTGAGTTGAGCGGCAACGTCAAGCTGGAGGCCTCCGGTGCGGAGAACTCCGGCAAGAAGGTCATCGACATCAAGAACATCAACTTCGCCTTTGGCGAGCGGGTGATGATCAAGGATTTCGAAACCGTCATCCTGCGTGGCGACCGCATTGGCCTGATCGGCCCCAACGGCAGCGGCAAGACCACCTTGCTGAAACTGCTGCTGGGCGAACTGCAGCCGGACAGTGGCGAAGTGCGTCAAGGCACCAACCTGCAGATCGCATACTTCGACCAGTACCGCGCCACCCTGCGCGAAGATTGGAGTGCGATCGAGAACGTCGCCGAAGGCGCGGACTTCATCGACATCAATGGCAAGCGCAAGCACGTGCATGCCTACCTGCAGGACTTCCTGTTCACCCCGGAACGCGCGCGTGCGCCGATCACCCGTTTGTCCGGTGGTGAGCGCAACCGCCTGCTATTGGCCAAGCTGTTCGCACAGCCGTCCAACCTGCTGGTAATGGATGAACCGACCAACGACCTGGACGTGGAAACCCTGGAGCTGCTGGAAGAGCTGCTGGGTGACTACACCGGTACCTTGTTGTTGGTCAGCCATGACCGTGACTTCCTCGATAACGTGGTGACCTCCACGTTGGTGCTGGAAGGCGAGGGCAAGGTGGGCGATTACATCGGCGGCTACAGCGACTCGCTGCGCCAGCGTCCAGCACCTACGCAGACCGCGATGGCGGTGGCCAAGGCCTCGGTGACGGCGGCACCTGCTGCTGCGCCTGCAGCTCCGGTGGCTGATGCCGCGCCCAAGCGCAAGCTGAGCTTCAAGGACGCGCGCGAGCTGGAGCAGCTGCCGGCCAAGATCGAACAGCTGGAGCTGGACGTGGAAGGCTTGACCGCGGCGATGAACGATCCGTCGTTCTATACGCGTACCAGTGCCGAAGTCACTGCACACACGCAGAAGCTGACCAAGGTGCAGGCCGAGCTGGATGCCGCCTACGCACGTTGGCAGGAACTGGACGCCTGAGCCGGTTCTGACGGTCTGCGTGTTGCTTCACCTGCCGTCCTCAGTGAGGACGGCAGGATGGTGTCCATGGATGCTGCGAGGCGATGATGAAAAGACCGTTTGAGGTTGAGCGTATCGATCATGTGGTGTTCCGGGTCCGCGACCTGGAGCGCAGCATTGCTTTCTATTCAACGGTGCTGGGCTGCGAGGTGGTGCGACGGCGCGACCATCTCGGCCTGGCGCATCTGCGTGCCGGCGCGTCGATGATCGACCTGATCAGTCTGGATGGTAGCTTGGGTGCGCGCGGTGGCGTCGGGCCGGGGCCGGAAGCGCGCAACGTTGATCATCTGTGCCTGCGCGTCGAGCCTTTCGATGAAGTGGGCTTGGTTGCGTATCTCTCCCTGCACGGCGCAACGCCGTTGGCGGCAGCCGAGGTGAACTTCGGTGCTGAAGGGGATGGGTTGTCGTTGTACTTCAAGGACCCGGATGGCAACACCATCGAGTTGAAGGGGCCGGTTTCGGCGGACGTGCGCTGACGATCTGCTCCCTCCCATGCGCCGTAGGCGGAGGGGAGGGCTGGGGAGGGGTGCTTTGAGTTGTTGATCTGCTGGTTTTGCGGCTTGCAGCTGCAGCGCTGATGGGGTGCGGGGAAAGCTTCTGCCGAGCATGGCTCGGCACTACGCGCTTCTCTTTCCGCGTGCGTTATTCCTCTTCGTTGGCGGCTTCTTCTTCGCCACCACCCGGCAGTTCCATAAAGGCCCAGAACGCCACGTTGTTCTCGGCCCAGCTGGCCGAGGCCTCTGACAGCACGTCCAGCAAGGTATCGAAGTCAGCCGGGCTGCCTTGGCGCAGGTCGTTGGCATCGCTGAACAACAAGGCATAGCCGTTGGCCGGCAGCCAGGACAGGTCACGCAAGCCATCGGACAGCGCATCCCAGTTGCGGCTCCAGCCGGTCGGGAAGTCGAGCTGCGTGCCAAGCCGCATCAACAAGGTGCGCTTGTCGGCGCAGCCTTCCAGATCGATGCGGCACACGCGCAGCCCGGCATCGCGCGCTACCGCCGCCAGACCGCCGAGGTCGCCGTCGCCAACACCGTAGACGCCGGCCTGGCTGACGTCTTCCAGTCCCATGTCGAAACCGCTGTCACTCATGGCGTACTCCGGGCGGGGACTTCGAAGCTGCGGAAGCTTTCGTAATGGTCGTCGGTGTAATACCAGGCATCCGGCGGATCGCCGCCGGTGACGATGCGCTTGGCACCACGATGGCTCAGCCCAGGTGTATCCACGGTGTATTCGCGGTAGTAACCGCGCGGCCGCTGCGGCAACTGGCGTTCGCGGTTGCCGAAGGTGCTGCCGTCCTGGCGATGCGGGTACGGTCCGCCGCGCTGGATCAGGCCGATGGTCTCGCGTGCCTCTGGCGGCAAGAAGGCTGGTAGCGGATCGCGTGGTGTCGCTGCGCGGGTTTGCGCTTCTGCTGCAGCTTGCGAGTTGCTTCCAGTACCGATGTCCGCACCCAACGAGGGCGCGAACTGTGGCGGCGGTGGTTGCTGCGCAACGCGCATACCCCACAGGCCGGCAACCAGCAGGACTACGGCTATAACCAGAAGGTAGGGCTTGCGCATCAGGACAGGCGATCAATCGAGGACAGGAGAATGATTATCACGCCGTCAGCCGGTTTTTGTTGAACGGGCGATTGATGCGTGCTGCCTGCAGGTTGGTTCACAGGCCGCTAACAATGACAGCGCACAGCCTTGAAATCGTGTCGATTCCGATTGCGGGACAAAGTTTCCTTTACATCGGTCTTGGTAAGTTGGCCGTTCCTGCCTACCATTCACTGCTGTATCTGCATCGCCCGGGTTTTCCGGGCACAGACCCCAGGCATATACCCAAGGAGATTTGTGATGGCCTATACCCTGCCCAAGCTGCCTTACGCTTACGACGCGCTGGAACCGTACATGGATGCGGCCACGGTCGAGATCCATTACTCCAAGCACCACCAGACCTACGTCAACAACCTCAACGCGCTGGTCGAAGGCACCGAATACGCCGGCCTGCCGATCGATGAGCTGCTGCGCAAGGTCAAGACCCTGCCGGAAAACCTGCAGCAGGGCGTGCGCAACCAGGGCGGCGGCCATGGCAACCATTCGCTGTTCTGGGACGTGATCGGCCCGAACGCCGGTGGCACCCCGAGCGGCGCGCTGGCCAAGGCCATCGACGAGCAGCTGGGTGGCTTCGACAAGTTCAAGGAAGCCTTCACCAAGGCTGCACTGACCCAGTTCGGCTCTGGCTGGGCGTGGCTGAGCGTCACCGCCGACAAGAAGCTGCTGGTGGAAAAGAGCTCCAACCAGGAAAGCCCGCTGATGGAAGGCCGTACCCCGGTGCTGACCATCGATGTGTGGGAGCACGCCTACTACCTCAAGTTCCAGAACCGCCGCGCCGAGTTCATCGAAACCTTCTACAGCCTGATCAATTGGAAGGAAGTCGAGCGTCGCTACCAGGAAGCCATTGCCTGAGTGCAGTGACTTGAGGCGAAGGCCGCGATGGCCGCCGCTGTTGCAAAGGCCGGGCATTGCCCGGCCTTTGTTGTTTCAGGGCGGCTCGACCGCAGCGTGACCCCGTTTGTGGGAGCGGCGTAAGCCGCGAAGCTGACGTTGCTGAGACCCTCGGCAGCTGTGCTATCTGATGATGTATCTGCTTCGCGGCTTACGCCGCTCCCACAAATACCTGTCGGCAGGATGCCGCTTCAGGGCTGCTCAGCGTCAACGCTCGCGGGAATCCGGGTAACACGCAGCGTCGCCATCATGCCCAGCGGCTCGGTTGCTGGCTGCGTGTCGCTGGCAGGCAGCTGAATCGCCTGCTGGGTGATATCGGCAAAACTGCGTACCTGGTACAGCACGTCCATGCCGTGCTGCGCATCGGCTGACAGGCGGGCCTCGCCATGGCGGGTGGATGGATTCCTGCGCGCCGGCTGGTAGCCCGGCAGCTGCCGTACCAGTTCCTCGGTGGGCGCGGCAAACTCGCCGATGATCAGTGACGGCAGGCCGTCGGCGGTGGCGTCCATCCATGAGCGCAGATCAGCGGCCTGATGGCCGCGTGCGACCGGGCTGTTATCGCTGGGGCACATGCTGGCGGCGTAGATGTTCAGTTGCGCCTGTTGCAGTTGCAGGCGCTGCATGCCGGCGGCGGTAGGTGCGGTGTCACCATGCAGCAGGGTGATGCCGTCCTGTTGTGCGCTGAGGCGGGTCAGCACCGCATTGCCACGGCGTAGCGGCTGGCTGGGGCGGTCGGCGCTGATGAAGTCGCAGCTGTATCTGAGGCGGGTACCCAGCCAGCAGGCCGGGTTGGGGGTATTGGCCTGCTGACGCACGCCCTGTACCACGATCACGTCCGGTCGCAGCTCATCCATCAGCGCGGCGATCCGCTCGCGCTGGCCGCTCCAGATCTCGCCACTATCGGGGAGACGCAGGTTGGCTACCTTGATGACCGGCAGCACCGGCTCGGCCATGACGCCAAATGACAGGACCAGCAGTCCAAAACAACCCCAGCGCAGCATTGCAACGCCTCGAAATGAGGGACTGTCATCCTAATGCCTCCCGCGTAGAAGGGGCGTGCAGGTGCACGTACTAAGGTTTTGCTGGTGTAGGCGGTAGGTGTTTTGCCTGGCCGAACCGGTCTAGCTGGCGGCGTGATGCGTTACGCTTGCAACCTTTGTATTCACGGATCGCCCGCAGATGACGACCAACGACGTGGCAGCAGCCCCGGACCCCAAGGCAAAGATGCCGCGCCAGATCGGCTACATCATCGGCAATGAGGCGTGCGAACGTTTCAGCTTCTACGGGATGCGCAACATCCTGGTGCAGTTCCTGATCACCTCGCTGCTGTTGCAGGAGATCACCGCCGAGGGCCGTGCCGGCGAAGCCAAGGACATCATGCACAGCTTCATGATCGGCGTGTATTTCTTCCCGCTGCTCGGTGGTTGGCTGGCTGACCGTTTCTTCGGTAAGTACCACACCATTCTGTGGTTCAGCCTGATCTACTGCGTCGGCCATCTGTGCCTGGCTTTGTTCGAGGGTAGCCGTGAGGGCTTCTTCCTGGGCTTGGGGTTGATCGCGTTGGGTGCCGGTGGCATCAAGCCGCTGGTGGCTTCGTTCATGGGCGACCAGTTCGACCAGGGCAACAAGCACCTGGCCAAGATCGTGTTTGACGCCTTCTACTGGATCATCAATTTCGGCTCGCTGTTCGCCTCGCTGCTGATCCCGCTGGCGCTGAAGAACCTTGGCCCGCAGTGGGCGTTTGGCATCCCCGGCATCCTGATGTTCGTCGCCACCTTCGTGTTCTGGCTGGGCCGTAAGCGCTATGTGCTGGTGCCGCTGCCGCCCAAGGACCCGCATTCTTTTGCCAACGTGATCCGTACCGCGCTGCTGGCGCAGGCGCCTGGCCAAGGCCGTATGGGTCTGGTGGTGGCGGTGCTGGGCGTGCTGCTGGCGCTGGCTTCGTTCGCGTTGGTGCCCAGCCTGGGCATCGTGATCTGCCTGTGTCTGGCGCTGGTCTCGGTGCTGGCCGGTATTGGCGGCGGCACCATGCTGCAGCTGGACCGCGCCCGCGGCGTGCACCCGGAGGCTGCTGTCGAAGGCGTGCGCTCCGTGATGAAGGTGCTGGTGATCTTCGCGCTGACCACGCCGTTCTTCTCGCTTTTCGACCAGAAAGCCTCGACCTGGGTGCTGCAAGGCCAGCAGATGAGCATGCCCAGCTGGTTCACCGCCTCGCAGATGCAGGCGCTCAACCCGCTGCTGGTGATGATCCTGATCCCGTTCAACAACCTGGTGCTGTACCCGGCGCTGCGTCGTTTCGGCTTCGAGCCGACCGCGCTGCGACGGATGACCGCCGGTATCGCTTTCAGTGGCCTGGCCTGGATCGTGGTGGGTGGCATCCAGGTGGTCATGGACGGCGGCGATGCGATGTCGATCTTCTGGCAGGTGCTGCCGTATGCGCTGCTGACCTTCGGTGAAGTGCTGGTCTCGGCAACCGGTCTGGAGTTTGCCTACAGCCAGGCACCGGCATCGATGAAGGGCGTGGTGATGAGCTTCTGGAACCTGACCACCACCATCGGTAACCTGTGGGTGCTGCTGTCCAACGCAGCGGTGCGCAACCATGCGGTGACTGATCGTATTGCCAGCACCGGCTTGAGCGAGACGGCGTTCCTGATGTTCTTCTTTGCCGGCTTTGCGTTTATTGCGGCACTGGCATTCGGCATCTACGCGCGCCGTTACAAGATGGTCGACAACTACCGGGCGGTTTGAACATGCAAGGACCGATAACCCTGATCCTGATCGCCGTCACCGCGCTGGTGTCGTGGATGGCGTTCAACAACCGCAAGCTGGCTGACCGGCTGATCCTGTGGCCGCCGGCGATCGACAAGCACAAGCAGTACGACCGGCTGGTGACCTACGGGTTCATCCACGCCGATTTTGGCCATCTGTTGTTCAATATGGTGACCCTGTACTTCTTCGGCCGCTCGATCGAAGTCATCATGCTCGGCATCACCGGGCAGTGGTGGGTCTACCCGCTGTTCTATCTGGCGGCGCTGGTGGTGTCGATCCTGCCGACCTATCTGAAGAACCAGAAGAATCCGAACTATCTGAGCCTGGGTGCTTCAGGGGCGGTGTCGGCGGTGTTGTTCGCCTACATCCTGATCGCGCCGTGGAAGTTGATCCTGATCATGTTCATCCCGGCGCCGGCCATTCTGTACGCCGTGTTCTATGTCGGCTACAGCATCTGGATGGACAAAAAGGGCAAGGACAACGTCAATCACAGCGCCCACCTGGCCGGTGCCGCGTTCGGTGTGATGTTCATGCTGATCATGGAACCGGAGCTGCTGCAGCACTTCCTGCAGAGCCTGATGAATCCAACTTTCCGCTTCTGATCGGCGGGGGGGGGGAGCCGGGGCAATGTTTGCCCATCAGGCCTGGGGCCGCGCGCATTGTGTCGTCGCGGCCCTGCTTCGTTTACGGCAGCTGCGCCGTGGGCGTGCCGCGCGTCAACGCTTGGAGCTGGTTCAAGCGGCGTAGCTGTCGAGCAGGCGCGAATAGACTTCGCTATCGATCTTCTTGAATTCCCAGCCGCTGGTGTCGCCGGCAACAGCCAGCTGGAACAGGCCTTCCAGCAGGGTGGAGTCATGGTCGTTGGACGGGATCTGCATCGTGCGGTCGTTGTCGAACATGGGACACCTCGGCTGCTGTCTGTTGTTTGCAGATGTACACAGCAAAACCCGTGCCAGCTTTTGAGACGCAGTCCATGCTGTGATTGCGGTGGCGCTGACGGCGCCGATGTCGGAAAGTGACGTAAAGCGGCGCTTCTGACTAATCGGCCGCGTCATCACGCCGCTTTCATCGAATCCACCGCGTTCCGCAGGAGTAGCCATGAGCTTGAACACGCCGTCAGTCCCGGACATCGAACATGATGCAGCCGCAAGCCGGTTCCAGACCCTGGTCGATGGCCAGCGCGCCGTACTGGATTACGAGCTGGACGATGGGGTCATGGTCATCACCCATACCGGGGTGCCCGAGGCCATCGGCGGCCGCGGCATTGCCGCAGCATTGACCCGCTTCGCGCTGGAGCATGCGCGTGCAGTTGGCTGGAAGGTGATACCGGCCTGCGCCTATGCCGCGACTTTCATGCAACGGCATGGCGAATACGCGGACCTGCTGGGATAATTCCGCTGGCATGGCCAAGCCCGACCGGGCGGCCGCACAAAATCCAAGGGATGACAGGGCATGAACAGGTTGGTACGGGGATCGTCTGCTGCAGCGGTATTGCTGTTGGCATTGGCTGGTTGCAAGCAGGATGAGCAAGGTGCGCCAGGCGCACCGGCCGCGGAACCGGTGCAGGCACCGGTTGCGGTCGCTCCTGCGGCAGCCGATCTGCGCGATGTGATTGAAAACACCCCTAGCTACGTCATTGGTATCAGCTACCCGCCGGCTGCCGCCAAGTACCCGGGCCTGGCCAATGCGTTGAGTGACTATGCCGGCCACGCCAAGGCCGACCTGTTGAAGTCGGTTGCCGAGCTCGGCAACGACAAGCCGACCGCACCGTATGAACTGTCACTGGCCTTCGACATGCTGGTGGAATCGCCTGCGGTGGTCGCTGTTTCCGCCGATGGCAGCAGCTATACCGGTGGCGCCCACGGCCAGCCGCTGGTGGCCCGTTTTGTATGGCTGCCCGAGCAGCAGCAGTTGCTCAAGGCTGAAGACCTGATCACCTCGGCCAAGGGCTGGCAGGCGATCAGTGATTTCACCGAGGACAAGCTGCTGGAGCAGGCTACGGTGCGTGCCCAGGGCGAGGACATGTCGCCGGAAGAGCAGCAGGCCCAGGTCCGCAACCTGTCCAAGATGATCGACGAAGGCACCACCGCCGACGCCACCAACTTCGGCCAGTTCCAGCCGGTGCTGGATGCGGCGGGCAAGATATCGGCGCTGCGTTTCGTGTTCCCGCCCTATCAGGTGGGGCCGTATTCGGATGGCACGCAGACGGTGGATGTGCCAGCGGCGGTGTTGTTGCCGCATGTGGCGGCGGCTTACCAGGGGTTGTTCGCACACCCCTGATACACAGGAGGTCAGTGATGGATGCAGGGCTGCAACGACGTGTGGAAGCACTGCTGCACGAGGCCGATATCACCCCGGGTGGTGATAGGGCGCAGGACCTGGACATCCTCGACCCGCGCTTTTATGCGCGGGTGCTGGCCGACGGCTCGCTCGGGCTGGGCGAGAGCTATATGGAAGGATGGTGGCAGGCGCATTCGCTGGATGGCCTGCTCACCCACCTGCTCGACGCGCGGCTTGATGAGCGCGTGCATGGCGGTGGCGAGGTCTGGGATGCGCTCAAGGCCAAGCTGTTCAACCTGCAGAGCGGGCAGGGCAGCTACGAGGTCGGCAAGCGTCATTACGACCTTGGCAACGATCTGTACCGGGCCATGCTCGGCAAGCGGCTGGTTTACAGCTGTGGGTACTGGCGCAATGCCGGCAATCTGGATGACGCACAGGAAGCCAAGCTCGAGCTGATCTGCCGCAAGCTTGGCCTGCAGCCGGGCATGCGCGTGCTGGATATCGGCTGTGGCTGGGGCGAGGCACTGAAGTTCGCGGCCGAGCGCTACGGTGTGCAGGGCGTGGGCGTGACCATCTCGCAGGAGCAGGCTGAGTTTGCCCGCGAATTGTGTGCCGGGTTGCCGGTGGAGGTACGCCTGCAGGATTATCGCGAGCTGGACGAGCACTTCGACGCCGTCTTCTCGGTGGGTATGTTCGAGCATGTCGGGGTCAAGAACTACCGCAGCTACTTCGAGGTTGCCCGGCGCTGTCTGGGCGAACAGGGCCTGTTCCTGCTGCACAGCATCGGCACCAACGTCAGCCGCGACCGCACCGACCCGTGGATCGCCAAATACATCTTCCCGAACTCCATGCTGCCTTCGGCCGCGCAGATCACCCATGCGATGGAAGGGCTGTTCGTGCTGGAGGACTGGCATAACTTCGGCACCGACTACGACCGCACCCTGCGTGCCTGGCGTGACAACGTCGAAGCAGCCTGGGAGCAGCTGGACGCGCGTTACGACGAGCGCTTTCGGCGCATGTGGCGCTTCTACCTGGCCGCCTCTATGGCGACCTTCCGCACCCGCCACTCGCAGCTGTGGCAATTGCTGTTGTCGCCGCGCGGGGTTCGGGAGGGTTATCTGGCGCCACGCTGAACATGGAACGCTGTAACCGCAAAACTGTTTTATAAGTTTATATTACACATGTGTATTATCTGCCTCATTCTTGGATGAGCCGGATAGCCCATGAGCAGCTTCGACGCGACCGAAACCCGGATTGATGCCACCTGCGCCCGCTGGCCCGGGTTTCCGCGTGAACCGGCGGTACTGGTGCGTCTGGTCAAGGGTATCTACAAGACGGTCCACGATCGCGCCAATGCAGTGCTGCGTGATTTCGATCTCAGTCACGCCGAATACAACATCCTGATGATGTTGTACGGCACGCCGGATCACCCGCTGACGCCGTCGGAACTGGCCGAAGCCGCCACCGAAAAGTCGGCCAACATCACCCGGCTCACCGATCAGCTGTGCAACAAGGGCCTGCTGGAGCGGATTCCCGACACCACTGACCGGCGCAAGTTGGGCCTGCACCTGACCGCGGCCGGTCTTGCCCGCATACAGAACCTGTTGCCGAAGATGGCGGAGCTGCTGGTCATGCAGGTGCAAGGCCTGGACGAGGGCGAGCAGCACCAGCTCGAGCGCCTGCTGAAAAAGATGCTGGACGGCATCGAGGCGGGCTGAATACATCATGTCAGCAACCCCGACATCAGCAAGCCCGCAGCTTGCAGAGCCTTGGTACGCAGGCATGCGCGGCTTCCTCAAGGGCGAGGCCGATACCTGGCTGTTCGTGCTGCGCACGACCGTGGCGTTCTTCCTGACCGGTTGGTTGGCGATGCGCCTGCAGTTGCCGCAGCCGGGCACGGCAATGATGACCACGGTCATCGTCATGCACCGGCAAAGCGGCATGGTGCTGGCAAAGGCCTTTTACCGAGTACTTGGCACCTTTGTAGGTGCGGCCGGTGCGCTGTTGATCGTGGGCTTGTTTCCACAACAGCGCGAGCCGTTCCTGCTGCTGATGGCGCTGTGGATTGCCGGCTGTACTGCCGGGGCCACCTTGCATCGCAACTTCAAATCCTATGCCTTCGTGCTGGCAGGCTACACCGCGGCCATCGTCGCCTTGCCGGTGATCTCCACCCATCCGGGGCAGGTCTTCGATTCGGCGGTGGCACGCATCAGCGAAGTGCTGTTGGGCCTGCTGGTGACTGCGGTGATCAGTGACACGATGTTTCCAGTGCGCCTGCGCGACACCTTGCGTACAGCGGTGAACAATCAGTACGGGAATTTCCTGGGTTTCATGCGTGGCGCCCTGCTTGGCGAGGTGCCGCGTGAGCGCATGGAGCAGGCCCATCTACGTGTGGTGCGTGACGCTGTGGCGCTGGAGGATCTGCGCAGTTCGGTGATCTTCGAGGACGGTGAAGCGCGAGCGCGCAGTGCGCATCTACAGCGCTTCAACCAGCGTTTCATGGCGGCATCGACCAGCTTCCAGTCACTGCACCATCTGATCAATCGTCTGCTGCGTCAACCAGATCCAGCTGCCGGCCAGGCCTTGCAGACGTTGTACCAGCCGCTGGGTGCGGCCCTGCAGTCGAGCGAGCGGTCGCCCGCGCAGCTGGCCGAGCAGATCCACGAGGTGCGTAAAAGCCTGGCGGCGCGTGCTGCCCAATTGCGCAGAGAACTGAGCGGTGCTGCACCGGTAGAGGACTTCGATGTAGGTGCACAGTTGTTGCGGCGCTTCGTCAAGGAGCTTGAACAGTACGTGCATGCACGTCGGCAGCTGACTCTACAGGTGGCGCCGACCGAGGAAGATGCGCGTGCGCACTTCATCCGTGGCAATGATTATCTCGGTGCCGCGGTGGCGTTCACCCGCACTGCCATCACCATGCTGGTGCTGGGCGCGTTGTGGGCCGCCAGCGGTTGGGCGATGGCGGTGAATGTAATGCTTTTGGCGACCATATTCTCGGGCCTGTTTGCGACCATGCCCAATGCTGCGCAGATGACTGGCAAGGTGGCGTGGGGGTTTCTGGTCGGTGTGCTGGCGGCCTATTTCTGCGACTACATGGTGTTGACCCGGATGGAGGGTTTCACCCTGCTGGTCGCCGGCTTGTTGCCGTTCTTCGTGGTTGGCCCCTACATGACCAGCCGCCCCAAGCTTGCGGTATTCGGGTTGGGTTACACGATGGGCCTGGTCAACGTCCTGGCCATTGGTAGCGTGCATGTGTTCGATCCGGTGCGGTTTTTCAATGAGGGAACCTCACTGATAATCGGGATGGGGGCGGCGGTGCTGAGTTTCGCGCTGATACCGGCGTTGGTAGGCACGGCCTGGTTACGGCGGCGACAGATGGCCGGTCTGCGCGCGCAGGTAGGCATGGCTGCGCAGGCGCCGCTGCGGGGCCTGCAACATCGCTTTGAAAGCATCAGTAGCGACCTGTTGCACCAGATCGTCGCCCACACCGCTGCGGGTAGCGAGGAATCACGCGCCCAGCTGGCATGGGCCTTGGCGGTCAATGAGACTGGTCGTGCGGTGATCCATCTGCGCCAGGACGTCGCCCACGAGCCGGTGTCTACACAGCTGCATCAGCGTGTGGACGAGGTGGTGCTGGCGCTGTCTGGATTCTTTGCAGCGCCCAGTGCACAGGCATGGCAGCGCGCCGACCGTGTACTGACTGCTGCCATCGAGCTAGCCCGCAGCGAGGCCAAGGAGGGCGGGGTTGCAGCCCGCGTGCTGCTGCACCTGCGCTTGGTGCGCCTGGCCATGGTGGATGACAGCTCGGTGATGGCGACCTATATCACGTCACTTGAATCAAGCCAGGAGACCCCGCGTCATGCCCATTGAAATCGCGTTCGCGGGAACTCTGTTTCCCGGCCTGCTGTTGTTGTTCGCCGTGGTCTGCATCGTGCTGTGGGTATTGGACACGCTGGCCGGTCGTCGTGGCTGGTATCGCAATGTCTGGCACCCGGCCTTGTTCCGTACCGCGATCTTCATCTGCTTGTTTGGTGGCTTCGGCCTGCTGCTGTTCTGAGAACTTCCCATGACCCCCAAAGTCCAATCCATTCTTCGTTTCTCCATCACTGCGGTTGCAGTGGTGATTGCCGCCCTGATCGCGATGGCGATGTGGCGTCATTACATGTATTCGCCGTGGACCCGCGAAGGCCGCCTGCGTGCCGAAGTGGTGCGGGTAGCGCCGGATGTATCCGGGCCGGTGAGCGCGGTTGCGGTGCGCGACAACCAACTGGTGAAGCACGGTGATGTGCTGTACCAGATCGACCCGGCGCGCTACCTGAACGCCTTGAATCAGGCACGCGGCAATCTGGCTGCCGCGCAGGCATCAGCACGCGCAGCGGGTGCCAGCATCCAGGTTGCAGCAGCCGGTGCTGCGCAGCAAAGCGCCAACGCCAGTCGCTACGAGCAGCAGTACGAACGTCGTCAGCGCATCACTGGCAGTTTGATCTCCGAAGAAGCGCGTACCGATGCGCTTAGTGCCGCACAGGCTGCGCGTGCCGGTGTGGCGCAGGCGCAGGCCAGTCGCCAACAAGCCAATGCCTCGCAGCAGCAGGCATTGGCCGCGGTGGAGCAAGCGCAGGCGGCCTTGGATACGGCCGAGTTGAATCTCGAACGCACCCAGGTGCGTGCGCCGGTGGATGGCTATGTGACCAATTTGGAAGTGCGGCAGGGTGATTACGCCACAGCTGGTGCGGCCAAGCTGGCGGTGATCGATACCGATTCGTTCTGGGTCTACGGCTATTTCGAAGAGACCAAGCTGGCGCAGCTGCATGTGGGTGACGGTACGCGCGTGCAGCTGATGAGCGGGCAGGAGCTGCATGGGCATATCGAAAGCATTTCGCACGGCATCACCGACGCGGATAGTCCGACCGGCAGTGATCTGCTTGCGAATGTAAATCCAACCTACAACTGGGTGCGCTTGGCGCAGCGGATTCCGGTGCGGATCAAGTTGGATGCGGGTTCGCTTGCGAAGGGTGTTGTGTTGGCCAATGGCATGACCGCTACGGTGATTGTGGAGCGTGGGCGGTAGGGATTGGGCAGGGGCTTTATGCTGACCGGAAGCTGGAAACACAAAGCAGAAGCACGAAGCCAGAAGCCAGAAGCGCAAGGCCCCCTCATCCGCCCTCCGGGCACCTTCTCCCGCAAGCGGGAGAAGGGACTGCTGGCTTTTGCTTGCGCTGATGGCTCGCCGCGCAATGCGTGAGCACAAGCAATGCGTCAGAGCCCCGCAGCACCGGCATGCTCCCTTCTCCCGCGTGCGGGAGAAGGTGCCCGAAGGGCGGATGAGGGGAGCTCTTGATCTGGTTGCACGAAGCAAAAGAAAACGCCCGGCAAAGCCGGGCGTTTTCTTTCCATCAAAACCAGCGACCGCTTACTTGGCTGCAGCACCGGTGGTTAAACCACGCTTCTCCAGCAGCGGCTCGATCTGCGGCTCATGGCCGGCGAAGTTGCGGAACAGCTCCATCGCATCGACGCTGCCGCCCTTGGACAGCAGGGTCTTGCGGAAGTGGTCGCCGTTGGCGCGCGACAGGCCACCATTCTCGCGGAACCACTTCTGGGTGTTGGCATCCAGTACTTCCGACCAGATGTAGGCGTAGTAGCCAGCCGAGTAGCCGCCCATGATGTGGCTGAAGTACGGGGTCTTGTAACGCGGCGGGACCGGCGCGTAATAGATGCCGTCCTTGACCAGCGCTTCATGCTCGAACTTCATCACGTCCTTCGGTGCCGGGATCTGGCCAACACCGATCTGGTGCCAGTTCTGGTCCAGCATCGCGGCGCCCAGGTATTCGGTGGTGGCAAAGCCCTGGTTGAACTTGGACGCAGCAATCACCTTGTCCAGCAGCGCCTGCGGCATCGCCGAACCGTTCTGGTAGTGCTTGGCGTAGTTGGCCAGGATGGTCGGCTCGTCGGACCACATCTCGTTCACCTGCGAGGGGAACTCGACGAAGTCACGCGGCACCGCGGTGCCGGCGAAGTACGGGTACTTCACGTCCGAGAACATGCCGTGCAGCGCATGGCCGAACTCGTGGAAGGTGGTGGTCACTTCGTCCCAGGTCAGCAGGGTCGGCTTGCCGGCCGGCGGCTTGGGGATGTTGAGGTGGTTGGCAACCACCGGCTTGTCGCCGGTCAGGCCCGACTGCGACACATAGGCATTCATCCATGCACCGCCACGCTTGGATTCGCGTGCATACGGATCGAAGATGAAGATGGCCAGCTGGCTGCCATCGGCATCGAACACGTCATAGACGGTGACGTCGTCGTGGTAGACCGGCAGGTCGGTGCGCTGCTTGAAGCTCAGGCCGAATTCCTTGCCGGCGGCGAAGAACACGCCGTTCTCCAGCACGTTCTTCAGCTCGAAGTAGGGCTTGAGCTGCGATTCGTCGAAGTTGTACTTGGCCTGGCGCACCTTCTCGCTGTAGAAGGCCCAGTCCCACGGCTGCAGTTCGAACGTCGGCTTGCCGGCGGCCTTCTGCTCGCTGTCGATCATCGCCTGCAGGTCAGCTGCTTCGCGCTTGGCGTTGGTGACGGCGGCCGGAGCCAGCTGGCCCAGCATCGCGTTGACTGCTTCCGGGGTCTTGGCGGTCTGGTTGCCCAGCGAATAAGTAGCGAAGTTCGGGAAGCCCATCAGTGCGGCCTTCTCGGCGCGCAGGGTCATGATGCGCGACACCAGTGCGGTGTTGTCGTACTCGCCACCCTTGCTGCCACGCGAGACCGAGGCTTCGTAGATCTTCTGGCGCAGTTCGCGGTTGGCCAGGTTGGTCAGCGGCGGCTGGCCGGTGGTGTTGAGCAGGGCGATGACGTACTTGCCATCCAGCTTGCGGGCCTTGGCGGCTTCGGCAGCGGCAGCGATCTGCTCGGCCGACAGGCCGTCCAGCTGCTTGACGTCATCAACCACGATGAAGGAAGCGTTGACCTCGGCCAGCACGTTCTGGCTGAACTTGGTGCCCAGGTTGGCCAGCTCGGCGTTCATCGCCTTGAGCTTGGCCTTGTCGGCGTCGCCCAGCTTGGCACCGGCGCGGACGAAGTTGTCGCGGTACTTCTCGACCAGACGCAGGCTCTCAGCATCCAGGCCCAGCTTGGCGCGGTTGTTGTACAGGGTCTCGATGCGAGCGAACAACTTGCCGTTGAGGTTGATGGCGTCGCTGTGCGCGGCGAACTTGGCCGAGTAGTCGCCCTGCAGCTTCTTGCGTGCGTCGTTGGTGTCGGCGCCGATCAGCGAGAAGAACACAGTGGTGGCGCGGTCGAGCACGGCGCCGCTGTTTTCCAGCGCGATCAGGGTGTTTTCAAAGGTGGGCGCGGCCGGGTTGTTGGCGATCGCTTCCACTTCCTGCAGCTGCTGCGCCATGCCGGCGTCGAAAGCAGGCGCGAAGTCGGCGTCCTTGATCTTGTCGAACTGCGGGTAGTGCAGCGGCAGCGGGCTCTCAGCGAAGAACGGATTGGCCTGCTGGGCCGACTGGGTGGTCGCAGCGGTTGCGGCCTGGCTGTAAGCCGGCAGGGCAAGACCCAGGGTCGCGGCAAGGGCGAGGGCGAGACGGGTGTTCAAGGCGGAAACTCCGGTAAAAAAGACTGATCTTTCAGGGTACCTGCAGGCGCGCCCGCATGGGTGTGTCGAATGGCATGGTTGCGCTGAAAGGCCACATCTTGCATGCCGTTGACGCCGTGATGGCGTACGCTGACGCTTCTGTCAGGAGTCGCGCCATGCCCAATGCCTTTGATTTCGAGCTGACCGCGCTGGACGGCCGTCCGCTGCCGCTGGCTGCGTTTGACGGCAAGGCGTTGCTGATCGTCAATACCGCTTCCAAGTGCGGTTTCACCCCGCAGTACGAAGGGCTGGAGCAGCTGTGGCAGCAGTTGGGCCCGCAGGGGCTGGTGGTGCTGGGTTGCCCCTGCGACCAGTTCGGCCATCAGGAGCCGGGCGATGCGGCCGCCATCCAGGATTTCTGCAGCATCAATTACGGCGTCAGCTTCCCGTTGTCGGCCAAGCTCAAGGTCAACGGTGCCGACGCTGATCCGCTATGGCAGTGGCTGCAGCGGCAGAAGCGCGGCGCGCTTGGCATTGCCGCGATCAAATGGAATTTCAGCAAATTCCTGATTGGCCGCAACGGCCAGGTCATTGCCCGCTATGCACCAACTGCGCGCCCGGAGGCGCTGGAAGCCGATATCCGGGCAGCGCTGGGCTGAAGAATGGTGTCGGGATCAGTTTGAGTTGAGAAGCGGGCCTTGCTTGGTGAGGTTTCCGGGCGGCGAGTCATGGGCGCACCGTCACCGGTGCTGCGTTTACCGGGACTGTTCGTGGGTCATGCCAGATCCTGGCGCCGGCAGTTCGCTGCTGGAAGAAGTCGCGGCACTTACCATCTCCGCTGCCTGACAAATCGCCGTTGGGGAAGCAGATTCGCTGCCCATTTCGCTCGTACAACTCACTCGGATAGTCACAGCAGCGCCCCATGGGTACGAAGTACACCGTGCGCCGACCGTACTGATAGCGCCAGATCGAGCCGGGACTCGCGCTGGGCGCGGCTGACTCAAATTGTTTGATCAGTGCGCTGACGAAAGGCGGAGGGTCTTCCGCAAAGCAGGTGTTGGTAGCGGATAAACCAAGCAAGATCAGAAATAGTCGCGGATTCATGCTCGTACCCCAGCTGACAGATGGACGATCTCAAATCGCGCACAAGGCATTTGGCTTGTTGCTGAGGTGTCAAAGAGTGCCCGGCGCTGATTGGCGCCGGGCGATGGTAATTAGACCGGATCAGTCTCCGCTTCGTCCAACAGGTCCTTCTGTTGCAGCTGCACCTTGGTTGGGTCGCCATGTTCGGCCATGGCCCGTTGCAGGGCGCGGCGGGTGGCGGCGGTGACCAGTGACTGCAGGTCCCGGCCCGAGCTGCCTTCGGTAGCGGCCGCCAGAGTGCCCAGCACCTCGTCCACGGCAAAATCCAGCGGCTTGCCGGCCAGCTGCAGGCGCAGGATTGCCGCGCGTGCGTCCACATCGGGCAGGCCGATCTGGATCTTGCGCTCCAACCGCGACAGCAGGGCGCTGTCGATGGCGTCCAGGTGGTTGCTGGCGGCAAGCAGGAATACCTGTCCTTGCTTGGTGCTGATGCCGTCCAGTTCCTGCAGCAACTGGGCGACGATCTCGGCGTTCAACTTGTCCGAGTTGCCGCTGCCACGCGGCGGGGCGATGGTGTCGATCTCATCGAGGAAGACGATGCACGGTGCCTGTGCACGGGCTTTCTCGAACAGCTGCTTGACCCGCGCGCCGCCGTCGCCGAGGAACTGGCCCTTGATCTCCGCCGACGAGGCAGCGATGAAGGACAGCCCGGACTGGCTGGCCAGTACGCGTGCGATCTGGGTCTTGCCGGTGCCGGGTGGGCCGTACAGCAGGATGCCGCGTGGCACCGGGATGTTCATCCGCGCCAATTCCTCGGCGTGCAGCAGTTCCTTGCCGAGGCTTTCGAACTCGGCACGGGTGCTCGCTGGCACGATCACATCGTCCCAGCCCAGAGTCTGCACCGAGGTGGAGCTCTTGCCGCGCAGGCGTGCGATGGCAGCGCTGAAGTCGCTTTGCGCAGGGCGCCCGGCCGGGTGGGTGGAGACCACGCTGGTGATCAGGGTGGACAGGTCGCGGCCGGACATGCCGGCGGTTTCGCGCACCAATGCTTCGGTTACCGGCAATGCCAGCTGGGCCTTGCCGAACTCGGCCAGCAGGATGCGCTCGCGCGCCTCGGCATTGGGCGCGGCCAGCTCGATGGAGACGGTGAAGCGCGATAGCACCGCATCATCGATCAACTCCTGGCGATTGGTGGCACCAATCACCAGCACGTTGCCGCTGCCCTGGTTGAAACCATCCCATTCGGCGATGAAGGTCTGCACCAGTTCGTTGCCGAAATTGTCGGTGTCGCGGCTGCCGCGGCGGGCGAAGGCGCTTTCGCATTCGTCCACGAACAGGATGGTTGGGCCCTTGCTGCGCGCGTCTTCCCAGATCTTCTTGACCTTGGGACCGGTGTGGCCGATGTGTTCGCCTTTCAGATCGGCGATGGTCACGGCGACGAAGTTGCAGTCCACGTGCTCGGCCAGCTTGCGCGCGATCAGGGTTTTACCTGTGCCGGGTGGTCCCCACAGCAACATGCCCTTGGGCAGCGGCGGGGTGCCGGCAGCAAAGCGGTCCACCAGTTTGATCACCTGCTCCAGGGTCTGCTCCGGGATGGCGACGTCCTTCCAGTTGGCTTCCAGCTTGTCCAGCGAGGCCAGCCGGGTCAGCAGCGACTGCTGCAGTTGCAACTCACGCTCATAGGGCGCGCTCAGTGCCTGCAGGTCGAGGATGGGCTGGGCCAGCGGCGTCAGCATCGGTGCCAGCTCGGCAGCGAGCGGGCTCCAGGTGTTGAAGTGCTCGTCGACGTCGGCGCGCACCCGCACAAAACCAGCGGGGTGGCCGTTGATCGGCAGGCGTATGAAGAAGTCCGGATCTTTATCGGTGGCGATATCGGTGTTCATGCCGACCATCACCGCATTGGAGTTGTCGTGCTTGTCACCGAGTTGCCATTTGTTGCCCATCTTTTCCACCGAAGGTGCAGGCGCGCGGACGACGGGGTAGGGGTGGCTTCGGCCATCGTCGTGCTTCTTGCCGAAGGCGTGCAGCTGCAGCTGACGCTTGCCCAGTGCATCGATCGAGGCCAAGCCGGCTGCGGCATTGCGCTTGGATACACGGTAGCGGCCCAGCCAGACCAACGCTGCGTACAGCACCAAACCCGGCGGTATGAAGACGAACAACAGGAACAGCAGGCTGACCGGGAAGGGCAGGCTCTGCGACAGCTGGCCACAGAAATTGCGCACCGGCCCGTACAGCACCAGGCTGCCGAGCAGTAGCAACCAGGCCACGGTGCGGATACCGCCGGTGCCCAAGGTGGCGCGCAGACTCAGTGCTGGGCCCCAGCTGCCTTTGCGGCCTTGTTGCAGGGTAGTGCGGCGCGCCTGCGCCAGACCCTCTTCGAACACTGGGCGCATCGTCTGCGCTGCCTGGCATGCGGCGGGGTAGGCAGCGCCCATCGCCTGCTTTGCGGTCTCGGTACGTTGCTGGCATTGCGCCAGCTCGTCGAGCAGCACGCTGCGCTGGTTGTCGATGAAGCTGCTGCGGGAACTACTTGAAACCATGAATCCTTTCCCCTGAACTGAAAACGGCCGGATCAGTGCGATCCGGCCGTTACGCTACGCCATCAGGGTCAGGGTTCATAGCGGCCAATGGTCGGTAAAACCCCTACAGGTCTTACTTCTCGACGAAGGCGCGCTCGAACACATAGTGGCCCGGGGTACCGATGCGCGTGGAGACCTCAAAGCCACGCGCGTCCAGCACGGTGCGCAGGTCGGCCAGCATCTGCGGACTGCCGCAGATCATGAAGCGGTCGTTGGCCGGGTCCAGCTGCGGCAAGCCGAGTGCCTCCTGCATCTGGCCGCTTTCCATCAGCGAGGTCAGGCGGCCCTGGTTGGGGAAAGGCTCGCGGGTGACGGCCGGGTAATACAGCAGCTTGTCGCGGACGATATCGCCGAGGATCTCGTCGTTCGGCAGCTCCTGCTCGAAGTACTCGCGGTAGGCGAGGTCCTTCTCGTAGCGCACGCCGTGGCAGACGATCACCTTGTCGAAGCGCTCGTAGGTTTCCGGGTCCTTGACCACGCTCAACCACGGCGCCAGGCCGGTACCGGTGCCCAACAGATAGAGGTTCTTGCCCGGGTGCAGATCGCTGATCAGCAGGGTGCCGGTGGGCTTCTTGCCGACCAATACCTTGTCGCCGGGCTTGAGGTGCTGCAGACGCGAGGTCAGCGCACCTTCCTGCACCTTGATGCTGAAGAAGTGCAGTTGCTCTTCCCAGTTGGCACTGGCGATGGAATAGGCACGCAACACCGGGCGGGCGCCTTCGTTTTCGTTTTCCAGCCCGATCATCACGAACTGGCCATTCTCGAAGCGGAAGCCGCTGTCACGGGTGGTGGAGAAGCTGAAGTAGGCGTCCGTCCAATGACGGACTTCAAGCACCGTTTCGGCGCCAAAAGCGGAAGACATGCCGTGATTCGTAGATTGGAGACTCGACTATTCTAGCCGATTTCCATTAGATGGGAATGAATCTCATTTGACCGAGGTGTCGTATTTGGGGGGGGGGGGGGGGGGTGGGGGGGGGGGGGGGGGGGGGTCGTGCCTGCCGCGCCCGCCCCCCCGGCCCCCCCCCCCCCCCACTACGCTCCCTCCCTTTGGCCGCAGGCCAAGGGAAGGGCTGGGGAGGGGGGGCTTTTTGCTGGGAAAGCCCCTGCCGAGCATGGCTCGGCACTACAGTTGCTTACCTATATCCCGCTGCCTGCAGCTCGAACAGCTCCGCATAGCGGCCGCCTTCGATCATCAGCTCTTCGTGGGTGCCGCTGGCTTCAATGCGGCCGTCAGCCAGCACCAGAATACGATCGGCCATGCGTACCGACGAGAAACGATGCGAGATCAGCACGGCAGTGCGGTTGTCCGAGAGCTCCTTGAAACGCTGGAATACCTCGAACTCGGCACGCGCATCCAGTGCGGCAGTCGGTTCGTCGAGGATCATCACCTGCGCATCGCGCATATAGGCGCGGGCGATGGCGATCTTCTGCCACTGGCCCCCGGACAGGTCCACACCAGTCTTGAAGCGACGGCCGATCAGCTGCTCATAACCATTGGGTAGTGCGTCGATGACTTCATCGGCCAGGGCGCGCCGCGCTGCATTCTGGATGCGTTCCTTGTCGTACATAGACTCGACCAGGCCGACCCCGATGTTCTCGCCAGCGGACAGGTGATAACGCACGAAGTCCTGGAAGATCACGCCCATGTTGGCGCGCAGGTCGTCGAGGTCGTAGTCGCGCAGGTCGCGGCCATCGAGCAGGATGCGGCCTTCGTCCGGGTCGTACAGGCGTGCCAGCAGCTTGACCAGGGTGGTCTTGCCGGCGCCGTTCTCGCCAACTAGTGCAATAACTTCGCCAGCCTGCAGATGGAAACTCAGATTGCGTACCGCCCAGCGCTCGGCATCGGGGTAACGGAAACCGACGTTGTCGAACACGAAGCCTTCGCGGATCGGCCGCGGTATGGCGATGGCATCCGGACGCGAGCGGATCTCCGGCTCGATGGCATAGAACGAGAACAGGTCATCCAGGTACAGCGCCTGCCCGGCGACCTGCGAGAAGCCGGTGAGCAGACCTTCCAGCAATTGGCGCAGGCGCAGGAAGCTGCCGGACAGGAAGGTCAGGTCGCCGATGCTGAAGTCACCGCGGATGGTTCGCCAGGCGATATAGCCATAGGCGGCGTAATAGCCCAAGGTGCCCAACGCGGCCAGCAGCGTGCCCCAGATCGCACGCTTGCGGGCCAGCGCACGGTTGGCCTTGTAGAAGCGCTCGGCCAGGAGCTTGTAGCGGTCGATCAGGAAACGGTTGAGGTTGAATATCTTCACCTCCTTGGCCGTTTCCACGCTGGCGCCGACCTGACGCAGGTAGTCGAGCTGGCGGCGCTCGGGCGTCCAGCTGAAGTTGAGCGAATAGCCCAGCGTGTTGAAGTGCGACTCGCCGATGAAGGCCGGGATCAAGGCAATCGCCAACAGCACGATCAGCCACGGTGCGTAGACGATCAACCCTGCGGCAAAGCTGATGACGGTGATGGTGTCCTGCACCTGGCCGAACAGCTGACTCATCAGGCTCATGCGGCCCATGGTCTGGCGGCGGGCGCGGTCCAGTTTGTCCTGCAGGTCGGGGTCTTCGAAGTCCTCCAGATCGAGTTCAGCGGCGTGCTCCATCAACCGCACACTGGTGGCGTTGGTGAACAGCTCGGAGAGCAGCGAATCGGCGTAGTTGATGAGCCGGCCAAGCAGATCAGAGCCAATCGCGATGGCCAGTTCCAGCAACAGCAGCTCAAGCAAGGTATTGAGGTGGCCGCTGGAGAACGCCTCGCCCAGCGGCGGCATCGGACCGGCGCCAGCAAGCCGCACCGCTTCATCGATGATCAGCTTGCCCACGTACAGCATCACCACCGGCATCAGTGCGCGGATCAGGCGCAGGCCGAGGCTGGTGATGGTCAGCCAGCGGCTGGTCTGCCACACCTGCCGCAGGAATGGAGGCAGGTTGCGCATGGCGTCCACGCGCTCGCGGAAGCTGGGTTTCTTGGCGGGAGCTGGCTCGGGGTGTGGCATGGATGACTCAAGCGGCGAAATGCGGGTTCAGGTTACCTGCAAATGCGCTGGCCCCGGTGTATTGGCGTACTCAACCGTCCTTGCCCAGATCGATATCGCCCATCTGCGCGTCATCGCGGCCGTCGGGGTTGTCGCGCACTGCTTCGCCGGGCACGCCGAAGGAACGCTTGCCGCTGTCTACATGAAGGTGGCTGGTCACTTTGCGCACGCCTTCAATGGCAGCGACAACGGTCTCGACCTTGTGCTTGACCTCGGCGCTGGGAACATCGCCGGACAAGGTCACCTGGCCATCCTTGACCTGAGCCAGTACCTGCGACGTCTGGGCCTGCTGGCCGAGGGTACGGACGACTTCATCGCCGATCAGGGTATCGGAGCGTTCTGCGGACATGGTTAGGTCCTGTTGAAGCGGGACTCTCAAGATCGCCGATGCAGTGTGAGTTTGGCGTTACCGGGGGCTTGGCTTCGCTCCCTCCCTTTGCCGAAGGCAAGGGGAGGGCCGGGGAGGGGTGCTATGGCTTTGGCTTGTGCTCCTGCTTGTGCCGTCATTCCCGCGAAGGCGGGAATCGCTCTTGCACTGCTTCTATCCCGGCAATGGGCGGGGACTCGCAGGAAAGTGCAACGGCAACGGCAACGGCAAATTCAAATGCAGGAGCGATTCCCGCCTTCGCGGGAATGACGGCATAAGAGCGGGAGGCAAAAGGCAAAAGGCAGGCGCCAACCGCCAGTCCTCTACCTCAACTGCGTGGCCCTTCCGGCGGAGGCGGTTCAGACGACTGCAGTGCCACCGGTAGATGCCAACCAAAATGCATCGCCATCATCCGCAAGCCAAAACATAGTCCGGCACCAACCAGCGCACAAGGCAATGGCGGCAACCCCAGCCAATAGCCCACCGCAACCACGGCAGCACCGGCCAGGGCAGCAACTGCATACAACTCGGCCTGCAATACCAGCGGCACCTGCGCCAGCAACACATCACGGGCAATGCCGCCGCCAATGCCGGTCAACATGCCCAGCGCAGCCGCCATCGGCGGATCAATGCCATAGGCCAGCGCCTTCTGCGTGCCGGCCACGGCAAACAGAGCCAACCCCATCGCATCGAACATCCGCACCGGGTACTGCATGCGCTCGATCAGTGGCGCCCAGAAGAAGGTGACGATGCCTGCGGCCAAGGTGATCGCCGGGTAGCGCCAATCGCTGATTGCCGCCACCGGGGTAGCGCCGATCAGTAGGTCGCGGGTGATGCCGCCGGCCAGTGCCGCCGCGAAAGACAGCACCAGCACGCCGAAGATATCCAGCCGCCGACGCACCCCCATGGTCGCCCCGGACAGGGCGAAGACGAAGGTGCCGATAAGGTCGAGGATCAGTACAAGGGTTCCCATGCGCCGTATTGTGCGGTGTGGCGCGGGCTGCGGCCATCAGTCCGGTCTCGGAGTGCTGGCCTTCAACTGCCGGGTTGCTCAGGGCAACGGCGGCAGCAGGCTGGCACCGAGTCGGTTCCAGGCGTTAATCACCGCCACGGCCATGCTCAGGTCGCTGATGCCCTTGTCATCGAAATGCGGCCTCAATGCGTCGAAAGCAGCCTGCGAAGGCGCGCCGTCCGGCAGGCGGGTCATGGCCTCGGCCCAGCCTAGGGCAGCGCGCTCGCGCTCATCGAAGAAGCGGCTCTCGTGCCATGCTGGCAGCGTGTCGAGCTTGCGCGGCTCGATGCCGGCCTTGCGCAGGGCGGTGGCGTGCATGTCCATGCAATAGCCGCAGCCATTGATCTGCGATACGCGCAGGAACAACAGTTCCTGCAGTTCCTGCTCGATCGAGCTGTCATGCACGGCCTTGCTGGTGGCCAGTAGGCCCTTGAAGGCGTCGGCGGCCAGACGGGTATAGGGCACGCGGGGGAAGGTGGTTGCGGACATCAGGTTTCTCCAGGCGGCCACCACGGCCGTCTTTCGTTACAAGGACGCACCAGCGGGGTTGCTCGTGACAAGCGCTGGCAATTTTTCTGGATTGAGCACGCTGTACAGCGCTGCGATGCGTCCATCCACCACTTCGATGGTGGTGAATGAAGCAAGTTTTCCTCTGGCGAAGCGCAGGATCGCCGGCTCGCCGTTGACGTAGCCAAGCTGCGCGGGCAGCGCGGCGCCACGACGGGCGATAGCCCAGTACAGGCGACCGATACGTTCGGCGC
Source organism: Stenotrophomonas sp. STEN018 (assembly GCF_056760235.1). NCBI lineage: Bacteria > Pseudomonadati > Pseudomonadota > Gammaproteobacteria > Lysobacterales > Lysobacteraceae > Stenotrophomonas > Stenotrophomonas sp. STEN018. The sequence goes on along the minus strand of NZ_JBRREK010000040.1, from coordinate 828 downwards.
CAAGCAAGGGGCGAACGGTGGCGGTAACCAGCCCGCCGCCATCGGAGACCGCAGTGGCGTTGGCATGCAGCAGGGCCTGGATGGTGCTGCTGTCGCCGCGTTGCGCCGCTTCCATGAAGCGCTGCAGCAGCTGCCGGTGCTGCGCCGGCTCAGGCTGGAAGCGCGCCGCGCCAGCCTGCAAGCGCTGCTTGGCGCGGCGTACCAGTTGCCGGCAATTGGCCTCGCTGTGACCGATCAAGCTCCCGATCTGGCGGTAATCATGGTCGAAGGCCTCCTTCAGTACGAAGGCGGCGCGTTCGTCCGGGCTCAGTTGTTCCAACAAGGTCAGGAAAGCGAAGGAGACTTCGTTGGCGACGGCATGGATCTGCGCTGGGTCCGCTCCGGTGTCTGGTGTCAGTTCGACCTGCAAAGGTTCTGGCAGCCATGGGCCTACATAGCGCTGGCGCTCCCGCTTGGCCGCGCGCAGGCGGTCCAGGCTGAGCCGGGTGGTGGCGGTGACCAGCCAGGCCTCAGCGTCACGGATGTCGCTGGTGTCGCTGCCAGCCCAGCGCAGCCAGGCGTCCTGCAGCACGTCCTCGGCGTCCGCGCGACTGCCCAGCATGCGATAGGCCAGGGCCAGCAGGCGCGGGCGATGGGTATGGAAGATGGTTTCGGTGTTCATACGGGCAGGACGACGCAGGGCGGGCTGGCGTGACAGCGTCACTTTGCCTGAACAAGACCCGGCTGTTGTAGGAGCGGGGGGTGGGCCCCAGCCGGAAAAAAATTGGGGTGGAGGCGGTGTGGGGGGGGGGGGGCGCGCCCAAAAAAACCACCCCCCCCCCCCCGCCC
>NZ_JBRREK010000039.1:0-42620 GCF_056760235.1 Stenotrophomonas sp. STEN018 | reverse complement strand
TCCAGCGACACATTGCCCCGCTGCCGCGGCAGGCAATCCTCGATACGCGCGAATTGCGCAGGCGTAAGTTCCATGCGCAGTATGTTAGCACGTAGTGTTAACAGGCCCTAGAGAAACGAGACCGATTTGGACGGAGTTCTTACAGAACTTAACGCCGAGCGAGAAGCTCACATGGGTCGATAGGCACTATCGGGCTAGCATCACGTGGTTGGCTGCGCCCCCGCCGCCCAGCACCGTTGTCCAGATTCACCATTGGGCAGGTCGGTCGTGGGTACTTTCGCCAGACGGTACTCCGCTAGGTACAGTTCAGAACGCACTCAATTCCCATCGAAGGGGCCTGCTACGCACACAGGTGGCGCAAGATGTCAGCAAGATCGACCTCGTTTATCTTGGTCCCGACGATCTGGCGGGCGCATAACCGCCAAGTCTCCGGCACCTTGGGCCGCTGTGAAATGCTTGGCCGACCGTCCGCTTCGGGTCGAAAGCCGTCTCATCGGACCTGAGCATCGTTGTTCGATCTGTTGGTCTTGTGGCCTGAATGCGCGCGAACGAAAAAAGTAGGTTACCGATGGCAGCCCGCCAGCCCCTATTGGCTGGCGGGTGAATTGACTGGCAAGCACCCACCGGGTCTGGCCTATGACCATCACACCCATCCACGCTCAGCCAAGGCCGTCGTCTGGTGACCGCCCACAACAATGTGGTCGAGCAGTCGCACATCCACCAAGGAGAGCACCTGTTTGAGTTGCGCCGTGACAGCTCGATCCGCTGCGGAAGGTTCAACCGATCCAGAAGGGTGGTTGTGCCCAATGATGATCGCGGCGCAGTTCGTCCGGATTGCGTGTCGAACAACCTCCCTGGGGTGTACTTCAGCACCGTCGATCGTTCCTTGGAACAGCTCTGCGTACTCAATGAGGCGGTGACGGCTGTCGAGGAACGCTGCGGCGAACACCTCCCGCTGGAGTCCCGACAACTTGTCCCGAAAGAACTCCTTTGCCTTCTTCGGATCGGTGAAAGACGCCCCTCGCCTCATCCGCTGCCCGACCACGGCTCGTGCCGCTTCCACGATCTCGTCACCGCTGGCGACCTTGTATCTGCGTGACTTGCTCCTCACGTAGAGCGACAGGTGCTCTGGCGTGTCTTTGTCCATTGCTTCCTCATCTATAAGATGGCCCTACAGGACCGGAAACGACGAAGGGGCGCACGGGCGCCCCTTCGATCGCTGTTCGTGTTTGCCCGGTCAGCCGCCAGGAGACGCCTGGTGTCCGGGTGAGTACTTCGTCCCCGTCGCGGTGTACATCCACACCAGGAACCTGCCAAAGCCGTACAACGCGAAGCCGTAGACGACCACTGCGCCAATCACCCTCGTCATCGCACCCTCCTTCGCTTGGCGTCATGCGGTGCCGGCACGGGCGACCTTCTTCTGAAGGCGCTCGTGCAAGCTGACGGTGTCGCTGGTTTGCGCTGGGGCGCCGGAACCCGGCTCCTGGCTATCCGGATAGAACTCCTCCACCACGGCCGGGACATCCTCTGCCAGGTCCTCAAACGCGCCATTGGCAAACCCACGGCGAGCGGCCTCGTCCAGGGCTTCCTGATCGAACCCCGCGTCCCTGCGGCTCTGGTCGACCTCCCGCGCCTGGGTAATGGCCTGTTCCAGCGTCAGCCCCGAGCGGACGACCAGGTCGACGTAGTAGATCGCTGAGCGGAAGCTCATCGTCGTCGACTTGCCCCGTAGCTTGAGCTCCAAGGGCATGCAGGCGAGTCTTCCGCCCGACACGGCGTGGAAGTACTGCAGCCGGGCCGCGAGCGTGCGGATGGTGTTGTAGGACGTGGTGCGCAGCACGAAGCTGCCCAGCTCGTCCTCCTCCCCCACTCGTACGTTGAGTCGGGCATAGGCCTTGCATTCGCCCATGGCGAACGCGCAGGCGTCCGGACCCGGACAGGACTCCTGGGTGACGCCCTCCTTGGCCATCCGGCGGCTGGTCTCTCCATTGCCCACGCACACCGGCCTGCCCGTACTCCGGTCGAACAGGGAGTAGTCCGCCCTCAGGTTCAACGCCGGGTCGTCGAACAGCAGCTGGACCGGGACCGATCGAAGCTTGCCGCCGGCATCCTTGCGTAGGGCCTCGTCGAGCGGGTGCAGGATCCACCCTTCCCTGTTCTGCACCTGACTGGTCAGAGTGAACTGGTCATCCTTCTCCGGCAGGCGCTTGCCGTTGCGCTCGACCACACGGCCGATCGAGATCCGCCCAACCACGGGCGGCGTGATTGCCAGGCCTTTCAGCATGGTCATGCTCCTTCTGGTGAGTGGGTGACGATCCGGAAGCGACGGCTCCCGGGCCTGGTGACGGTGAACTCGGCCACGAGCTCGGGGTGCGCCTCGACCAGCTTCTTGGTGTCGACGCTGGAGCTGTCCTTGGATCGGCGGAAAGTGATCTCACCGGTCGGGAACACTGCCTTCGAGGCTTCCCCCATCGCCTCCTGCAGCCGCTGGCGAAGGCACTCGGCCTGCTTGGCCTTCTCATCGATCTCGTCCCTGAGCGAGACAAGGCCCCTGAAGGCTTCCGAGAGCGCCCCGTCCTCGCTGAAGTCCACCGTGGTGTCGTTGCCCCGGTACAGGCTCCTGAGCGCCTTGGCGGCCGATTCACTGCCGTCGGCCGGCGGTGGAACGTCCTGGGTGACGTACTCCCAGAACCGGGCTTCCAGAACGACCAGGCGGGAGATGATCTCCTCATCCCGCTCGACCCGGTGGATCTCCAGCTTCTGGCCGCACAGCAGTACCGCCACGTCCGCGGCATCCTTGCCCGTGACCGCCAGCTGGTGCTGGACCTGGAGCTGGACGTATTCGGGCACGCCATCGCGCCACAGACGCGCTCCAAACTCCCCGGCCGTCTTGCACTCAAGGATCTGGACGTCCGGGTTGCCCACGACCTCGCGGTCGATGTTGGCCAGCATGTAGCTGTAGGTGGGGTGCTGCAGGACGGCGTTGAGCCGGCGGACCTTGATGCCCGTCCGCTGCGTGTAGGCCGAGGCCACGTAGGGCTCCAGCAAGGTGCCCCAGTACATGGGCGAGTCCTGACCCGGTTCCTCGTCCTGGACGGCCCGGCCGGTCTTCTCCATCCATAGCTCCAGCTGGCTCTTGTAGGGGCAAAGGCCGACTGCCGCGGCGGCGTCCGAGCTGCCGATTCCCTGCTTACGGACCTCCAACCACTCCTCACGCGCCATCTCCCGCGTGTCGATCAGGCGCAATGCCGGTGATCTGCTCATTACGGTTTCTCCAAAGAAAAAGGCCCGGCGCTCCTTTCGGAGGCCGGGCCTATGGGTTGCTGTTGAAACGGCTTGACGAGTGCTGGCTTCTAGGCCGGCGAGACCTTCATTGCGGTGGCAACGATGCGATCCAGGATGGCGGGGGCAAGATCAACGGACCCTCCGGCCAGCAGGTGCCGGCCGAAGTCCCGACCGAAGGGTTCCGCTACCTCGTAGCACCACAGGCCCGGAAACACCTCGCTGCAGGCCTGCCACGTCCGTCCCAGCAGCTCGGCCTGGTCGATGCACGCCCGGATGTAGCCCCACTCCCCCTCGAACGGCATGTCCGAGTAGGGAGTGCAGCTCTTGTCCAGGGCGTGCTTGGCGTCGATGGCGATGTAGGCCACGTCGAGACGATCGACCGCCATCGCTCAGGCCACCAGTTTCAGCGCTTCATCCCACGCGCGCTGCTTGATCTGGGCGCCCGCACCGAACCAGGCCGCTTCCCTGCGGTGATCGTCACTGCGGGCCCGCCGATGGTGGTCGACGAACTCGGTGACGCTGCTCAGCACGCCCCAAGCCGTTCCTTTGGCGCTCGCCAGCTCGGACCCCTTGCCTGCGCCGTCGTACAGGGCGCGAGCGGTCTTGAACGCCTGCTCATTGACCGCTACGCCCTCCCCGTCCGGGTTCGGATAGGTCAGGACCCGACGAAGCAGGCCATCGACCGAGTCCGGATCCACCGGGCAGTCGACCAGCGCCTTCATGCGGGCGACGAACGAGTCCCAGGTGGAGACGGTGATCCCGAGCTGGCGCTTCACCAGGTCCGGATTGAACTGGCTGCGGTGGGGCACCTTCACGGCCCCGGCGTTGCTGCCCAGGGCGATCGACAGGGTGTTGTTGCAGACCACTCGGACCGAGGTGAACTGGGCGGTCGTGGCCAGGGTACCGTCGCAGGCCGTGGCCAGCAGCAGGTAGCCGTCCACGCGGTCCCTTCGCTTCAGGACGGTGCTCTGCCCGGTCTTGGCCAGCGCCCAGAACTTGCGCCCCTCGCGGAGCACGCCGGCCGACTCCAGCTCGAAGCCGCCGACTTCGGTCAGGTCGCGGTAGAACTCCAGGATCTCACCCGGCTGGACCACCTTGTACCGCTTGGACACGACCGACAAAGGCGCTTGCGTGTCGGACCGGTACAGGACTTTCTGCTCCGGGAAGGCGTTGATGGCACCGATCCCGTTCTTGCCAACCACGTAGCGGACCTCCGACTCTTCGATCGACCAGTCCATGCCGGCCTCCCGCTTCCAAACATCGATCGGCTGTTGCGGCGCCAGCTTGTGACCGAGGCCGTGCCACGGCCGCTCGCCGGCATAGGCCATTGTTTCAACCAGGTGCATCGTCTCTTCTCCTTAATCTCGGGCATAAACGCACAAGGCCCGGCGATTGCCGGGCCTTGTGGTGTGTCACGGGTTGGATCACGGGAACTTCGGGTGTTTACTGCGGACGCAGCTGGCAACGCTCACCAGAGCTGTTGCGACTACCACAAGGATGCAGTAGATCGCCTCCGACCTGTCACTCATAGGGAATCCATGATGAAGGCGCACAAGGAGCGCTGTGCCCTTGCGCAAAGCCAGACCCTACTGGCTTCAACGAGGTGATATGTGGATGAGATTCTTTTGAATCCAAGCACTAGCACGGGGCGTAGCATTTGGCGAAGCAAATTCGAAGGTGGTGGCCATCTCGCCGCTCATAATGCCTGCCGCCGGACGAGGTAAGCCGGCCTTCATAGGCATCGGTTGGCTCGATAACCGTGGTTAGAGAGCCTGTGGCGTTTCCCTTTTGTTTGTCTGTGGCAGCAGCCACGGTTCATCACCTCCCTCTCATAGCCGCAGCTTGGTGTAGACGGCCTCGACCATGCAGTCGTCGCCATCCTCAAAACGCAGCCGTCCGAAGCCGGACTGCGAAATCGTCAGGTAAGCCTCCTCGCCAAGCGCGAGGGACAGGCAGCTCGAAGTCTTGATGTAGGAGTTCGTTCCGAAAACCTCATACCAGTCATCGTCCTCGCGACTCACCGTCACGACGTACTTGCCCGGCTTCTGCTTCGAGACACCAAATACGGCTTTCACGTCGCACTTGTCCTTGCTGTCGAAGAAGATGACCTCGCCGCCATAGCCGGAGGTCTTGAAGATCGCCTCCTCCGAGTAGGCATAGACGTAGCAGTAGCGCGTCTGGATGATAATGTCCTTGCCGTCGATCTTGTAGACATTGCTGCCCTTGCGGGTCAGGTTCACCTCGTAGTTCTCGGCCAGAGCGGGTGTGGCCTGAAGGCACATCAGTGCAGCAAGTGTCGTCAGAAGCGTCTTTTTCATCGCCATCGTCTACTGAGATTGAGAACTCGACAGGCGGCTCTTCACGAGGTCGAGCTTGGCCTTGTGTGCGAGCGGCCTGTTGAAAACACGGTTCTGGATTTGATCGGACACCTTGCTGATGGCGATGTACGCCATGCTCAGTCCTGATTCGCGCTCGGATGCCTTTTTCTCAACGAAGTCGTAGGGGAAGTTGTCGCAGAACTTGTGGAAGCCGGAGAACTGAGCGACATCTTTCGTGAACCGGAAGCCGTCCGGGGTGAGGCGTGAGCGCCGGGGATGGTAGAGATCGACGAACAGAATGAACCACTCGGCTCCGTTGAATGACACGGCCTCGAACACGTCCACTGTGCCCATGGCACCGAGTCGATGAAAGAGGATGCGCTGACCAGATTGGGTTTCGAGCCTGGACAGATACGCCAGTTGGCCAATGGGCCCGTTGACCGGGATCGGATTCGTCTCGATGAAACCAAACGAACCCGTGCCGTTCGGGTCTTTGTCGTAGGCAGGAGCGGACTCCAGCATCGCCCTCATCGCCGGATGAACGAGTTCCAATTGAAACGCCTCATCGTCGAGGATGCGGTGGATGTGCGCCATTGCCTCACGCAGCGCTTTGTCTTCCTTGTTGCCTCCGAATAGATTGGAAAGAAATCCCATAACGCTGCTCCATTGAATTTTTGGGCTAAATCACTGCAACACATCACTCAGTCGGCGCATGCCCGGCTTCTTGAAGGCCATGCGTATGGCTTGCTCCAGAATGTGGGTGTTCGCTCCATGAATGTAGGAAATACCGGTGTTGACCTTCTTGTCGTCCTTGGCTCCGATGCAGAACGAGCCGTCGGCGCTCCACACATGGACTTGGCCCCATGAGCAGCGCACCTTCTCGTTCGAGCCGAGGAACTTGCGCTTCACCAGCGTGATGCCGTCGTCGTGCAGGAGCGCATCGCCGAAGTACAGATCACGTCCAGCCTTCAAGGCTTCGAGCATCTCGGTGAGCAGGCGCACGCAGACTGCCCGCCAGAGCTTGTCGATGAACGTGTTGTAGATATCCTGCTTTTTCAGCTCCACGACCGCTTCGGAATTCCGGTTTCCAAATGCAATCGTGTAGGTCGTCCCCGTGGGTACACCGTTGACGGAATGGTTGACGCCGCCCCAGCGAACGCGCGTGATCGTGTCGAGCGGGAAATTCTGGCCTTTCCACGAGGCACCTTGGGGCGAGATGCTCAAGGTGTCCTTGAACATGACGCCAATCTCAGCGCGGTAGGTGATTTCGCGCTCCCACTCGCCCTGACGCGCTGCGGCCTGCTTGCGCTGCTGGAAGATGTCTGCGAGCGCGTCCGCGTCTTCCTCGGCGCGATCCGAAATCTCCGGCACTTCGGAAAAAAGTTCCTGAATCAGTCCGGTCAGCCGCTGCGACTGGGCGAGCATGTCATGCTCGTTGAACAGGTCGATGGCGAGGCTACGAATCTTGTAGGCCAAGTCGCGGCTTGCCTCGTGGTCGATGCCGCGCGCCTTCGAACTCAACTGGATGGGCTGCGCGATCTTGTCCCAATTGCGCGCAACGGCATCGAGCTTGTCCACATAGGGCTTGACGGCAGCCTCACCGGAACCCGCATGATCTCTGGCGGCCTTGATGAGTTTGTGGACGTTCTCGGCCTCTTTTTGCAGCACGCCTTGGGTTTCCACCTCGTAGCTGTCAACAAGATCATCAATCAGCCCCGGTGCATGATCCTCGCCGCCGGAGGTCACGCCATCCACGGTTTCGGTCATCACTTGGATGAGCGTCATCGGCGGCAGCCGGTCAAGCGCATCCTTGATGGCAGTCCGGTAATACCGCTTGCGCTCCGTCAGCTCGGCCTCGATTTGGTCGAGCGCACGCACTTCCGGAAAGCCCGATGCGGTTCGATCCTCATTGATGTCGCGCAGCACATCCTCTGGGTATAGTTCCTCCGCAAGGTACGCGGTCTCCATAATGAATTCGGCCAAGTCGTCTACATCGTGCTTGCCATCCACGGCTTCGAACGCAGCGGCCAGCAAATTCAGATGGGCGAGCGTCGGGAGGCTCGATTCCTCTCGGATCGCCATCGGATCGCTGATCAGGTTCTCGACCAACTGGGTGGCCTTGCGTGGCGAGACGCCGGGAAGCCACGCGATCTCTGCATTCAGGCGTGTGCGCGGGTTCGTCAGGTCGGAGCGTGCCTTCTGGCAAACGTCGTGATCCAGTTCCAGCGACTTTTCTTCAGCCAACTCGACGATGCGTCTGCGGTTGTCGCGGATCGTTACGCCCAAGACCGCAAACGCCGACTGATGTAGTGCAGTCGTGGTGAGGCGAGATTGCGGCTTGACTGGAATTGGCGGCGGAGCCGTCCTCTGGGCAGTAGGGGGAACGGGTGGCGGTCGCTGAGTCGTTGCCGAGCCTGGTGGTGCAGGCGCAGGCGCGGATGATGTTGTCGATTGAGCGCGAAGCATCGCAAGAAGCTGCGGGTCTTTCAGCGCCTCCAGAGCCTGAACAAGCGCCTCGCGGGGGACGGACAGTTTCTGGCCGTTGCGCAGTTCGTGGCTGTACTGCGCCAGTTGATCTTTGGACGACAGATGGTCGGACAGCGCCAGCGAGACGGCGTATTCGCTACTTGTTTGAGGCGCAGCACCACATTGCCGGCAGGCGACGAGTGCGCCGGATTTCGCGGAACCACATTTGAAGCAGATCGCCATTGCCATAACTTCGCTCGCTCACCATCACCGTAGTCTTGCCAACTGCTCAGACAAACATCTGTTGTATGCCGCTGGCCCATTGACATATTTGTCCGTTGAGCAGGCAGACTCAATTGACCCTCTATCTGCCGCCGAAAGCCTGGATAAATCCGGCCCGCCTCCCTGTTGATCTAGTGCTGCGAGTTGGGTGTTGAGGCATCTGTTGTAGGCAGCGGGGCCATTGACATACTTGTCTGTTGAGCATGCCGCTTCGATAGACTGCCGTTCAGAATTGGAAAGACGGGATAGATCGGGTCTTCTGCTCCCTTGCCCAGACATGGCCGAAAGTTGACGCGCTAGACATTGGTTGTAGGCCGCAGGCCCATTGACATACTTGTCAGTCGAACAAGCGGCCTCAATGGACTGCTGTTCTGCGGAAGACAAAGAACTAAGGTTTGGCCGCCGCACACCTGCTGCCAAAGCTGCTTTTTGGCGATCCACGCACGTTCGATACGCAGCAGGGCCATTGACGTACTTGTCTGTTGAGCACGCTGCCTCAAGCGAAGCGGCCTCTGCGGATGACAACTGAACTGGGGTGCTGACGGGGCGGCTATCTACTGATGGAGTTGATGTGAGGGCAGGAGCACGTTGTAGCTGAAGCAGCAACGCTTGATCTGCCACTCCCGTCGCAGCCAAGCCTCTGTCCTGCTGGAATGCGATGATTGCTGAACGAGTATCTCTGCCCATCAGTCCGTCAGCAGCGCCAGCTTCGTAGCCAAGTTCATTGAGTTTGCTCTGGATAGCTTGCACGGTTACGTCCGCCGCTGGGCGAGATGGCTCTTGAGGCGATAGCGACCCCGTGGGACTGCGAGTAAACCTGCTCCTACCTTCGGATTGAAGTTGACTCCGGTATGGCTCAATGTCTCGTTGAGCGCTGGTCAAATCATTGCGCCCTCGATTGTTGGTGTGATATCGAAATGAACTGCAACGGCTGTTGTAGTCGGCCACCATCGCGTTGAAGCGATCCACATCGGCATCGACGTAGTTATTGACGGCGGACTTCGTGGCATCCAGGCGAATGTCTTCGGCCAAGCAATACCGAATCTGCTCCCGTGAGAGCACGAGGTCTTGGCCGACCGGCGGCTTGGTCTCAACCGGCCGTGATGGTGCTTGTGGCTGCGATGGTGGCGTATAGCTCGGCGCGGCGCTTTGCGTTGGTGGTGAGTAGCTGGGCGCTGAGGAGGTTGTTGGCTTGTCTGCCTGACCGATCAACCAAAGCACTCCGAAGACGGCGGCAATGCCCAACACCCACTTGCCGCCGGATGAGCCGGAGGACGGCTGCGGAGGTTCTTGATAGGTTTGACGCTGGCTCGGTTGCGGCTGTGGCTGCGGTTGAGCAGGCTGCGGAGCCGGGCGCGGGGCACTCAGCGCAGCGGCAGCAGGTTCCTTCTTTGCAGCGGGAGGCGGCGTCGTGTCCACATCGGACACAAGCGAGGAGAGGCCTGCAAAGCCTCTGCCTTCTTCTTTTTTGTCGTTTTCTCCCCCAGCCACACCTATCTCCTAAATGAATCCGATCCGTCGCTTTGTCTCAGCGCCACCCTCACGTTCCCGTGCCGGTGACGAGTGCAAGGCGGCCAGCAAGCTGGCCTGATCCAGCCGATCTTTGCCGCCGCGTGCCGCCAGTCGCGCGCCTTCGCGCACCACGAAAGAGACGTCCGACAGTGGCCTGCCCGCCAGTTCCTTCGCCAGCGGCTTGGCGTCCACGTCCGCTTCCTTCGGCAACGAGGACAGTAGGTTGTCCAGTAACGCCTGCACCTCGACCTGGCTGGCGAAATCCACCTTGATGAGGTGATCGAAACGCCCACGGCGCTGGATGGCTGGGTCGATCATCTCGATGCGGTTCGTCATGGCGATGATCAGCACGTCGTTCTTCGCTGCCTCCGGAATACGGCGCAGGAACTCGGCTACTTCCTCCACGCGGTGATGACCCGACCCCATCTCGCGGTCGGCAAGGAACGCTTCCATCTCGTCGATCACCAGCACGGACGGCGCGCTCTCCATCGCCTTGTCGAACACCTGCGCGACCTTCTTGCTGGTCTCGTGGATGTACGGGCTGGCGACGCTGGAGGCATCGATCTGGAAACTCGGCCAGCCGAGGAAGTCCACCAGCCGGTCAACCGCGAAGGTTTTGCCGCAACCCGGAGGGCCGTGCAGGATCACCGCCGACGGGAATTCGATGCCGAGCGCCTTGTAGCGGTCACGGTGCAGGATGATGTCAACGATGTGTTCGTTGAAGAAGGCGGCCAGTTCGGGACGCCCGGCGAGTTCGAAGACCTTGTCGGGTTCGGGCGCACTGCGCTTGGTCTCGACCTTTTCTTCAGCGGGAGCGGCCTCGGTATTCTCGGTTGGCGCTTCCGGCTTGCGTTCGAGCGGGATGAGTTCGCCCACCTCGAACCCCGCCGCCTGCACGACATCCTTCAAGTGGCCTGCACCGATCCAGCTCATGTTCTGGCGCAATCTGCGGAAAGCGGAAGCCGGAATACTCGTTCCACCCGTCAGCCAGTAACCGAGCACGACATCATCGCCGGTGCAGGAACTGATGCTGTAGGTTGGCAGCAGGCGGGTGATCTTTTCGACGTAGAGCGCGTCTTGCAACGGCGATTCCGCATCGATGTCGCGCGTGGCCTTCAACGCCAAGGCGAACGACAGCGCCTCGGCCTTGTTGTCAGGGGATTTCGCTTCGCTGACCGGCAACAGGGTCTGGCTTGGCGCGCATGAGATGGCTCGTAACGGCCGATCTCCGAACCGGAAGGCGTCGAACGTGCCCTCGTCAATCAGTCCTGCGTCTTGCCAGCGAACGCCCAGATCGTCGTGGACGACCAGCGCACGACCGCCGCCTTGGGTGTCGTACACCTGCCAATCCGCGCCCTCGAACAAGGCGACGCGAACCTTCGCGCCGTCTGGCAGTTTGAATCCAATAGGGAGCCATGCATCGAGAGCCATGAGGATCAACTCCGAACGATATTGGCACCGGCCATCATGTCGTCATCACCCGCAGAGCCAACTTGAATCGAGAAAAGCTGGCCAACCACTGCTCGCAATTTGTCGATGTCATTGGCCTTGATGGCTTCGGTTCCGTGCGCCACAAGCTGTGCGTGCTCTCTGGCGTCAGAGAAAAGGTAACTGGCTTGAGCCATACGTTTGAAGTGATCGATCACGAACCAGTCCTGACGCCACAGGATCATGAAGTTGCGACTGCGCAGATCGTCCAGGTGCGATTCAAAATCGCTGCTGTTGTTGTCGAGAGCGCGTTGCGCCGTCTTCACCAAGTTGTCGAACGCCGATGCTTCGGTGGGACGGGCATGCTGGCGCACGGCCTTCTCGAAGAAATCGACCGCCCTGTCCAGTTCAAGCTGACGGATGTCCTTCAGGTGTTCCTTGCGTGTCAGCGCCAGCAGGCGCTTGGCTTCCTGCACGTTGTCCATCGCCTGCTTCGCCGTTTCTGGGTCAGCCTCGCCGGACTCGATGGTGCTGGCCTGTTCCAGCTTCTCGCGGGCCTGCTCCAGACGCGGGTCATCCACCTTCGAGGCCATTTCTTCCAGACGTTCGAGTGTGTGCTCGGACTGCTCCTGAATGTTTCTGGCCTGATTGGTGTAGTCGAGCTTGCCCTCTTGACTGGAGTAGAAGTTGCGCCCGCTCTGGAACGAGCCGCTGATGGAGGGAACCGAAACCTCCAAGATGATGTTGCCGGAGTCGAGCACTTCAAACTCGCAGACCAGCTCCGCCCCTGCCGCGATGACACCATCATCGAAATCCGTTCCCTTGATCTCGAACATGCCGATGAAGCGGTTGTCGGTGATGGGGTCGGAGATTTCACCTTCCCACAGCTTGAACTTGATCGACCCAGCGCTTCCGCCCTTGAGCGACTCACCCGCCTTGAAGGACTTCTTGCCTTTCTTGGGCAACTGGTCACCTTCACGGATCAGATAGTCCAACACCAAGCGCCCGCCAACTTTGTCGCGGGCTTCCACGCCAATGGAGTGCGATGCTGGGATGGCATCGATGCTGGCGGCAGTGCGCGCGATGACGATCTTGTCCTCACCCAAGGCAACGGGTGCGCCGTTCGAGTCGAACACGAACACCTTGAAGATGTTGTCGCCGGGCTTGGCCAGGCTGAGTTCGACGCTTGCGCCGTCCTTCAGCGCGACGCGACCGGATGACCAGCCCGTGTCGAGGCTGTCGATCTGGAACTCGACACCCGCGGGCGCGAGCCCACCGAGCTTGGCGACGATCTTCGCCCTCGGCTCCGGCGTGCGCGCGATGTAGTTGAACGATAGGTCGAGCGCACCACCGGCACTGAGCGCGCCACGTGCGCTTTTGCGTCCACGGCTTTGCGAAGCCCAGTCGATGGATTCGGCAAATACCGCCGCGCCTTCGGCAACCGCCGTCATCGGGTTCACGTCGGTGGATGGCGCGATGCCCAGCTCAAAAGCAACTTTGTCGCGCAAGTTTTTGTACTGAGCTGGCCCACCCACGAAGACGATCCGCTCAACGTCGTGAGAACTCAAGCCTGCCTTCTCAATGCTCTCTCGGGTGGCCTGAATGGACTCATCTACCTTGGACGCAATCAAACCGTCGTACAAAGTCCGGCTGATCGGGATGTCAAGGTAGATTTCTTCGCCAGCTTGGTCACGTACACCCAACTCGTTCTCAGCAAGGCTGATCACAGACTCTTCGCTCTGCGACAACGCGATTTTGGCTTTTTCAGCAGCCCAAGTCGCAATGGTGCGGAGTGACTTGTACTGTGAATTGGATGCGAGATCTTCCGGCAGATCAAAGTTGTCGAGCAGCCACGGTTTGACGACGTTGTCGAACAGAATGCGGTCGAAATCCCGTCCGCCGCACATGGCAATGCCGCCATGAGCAAGCAGGTTCACTCGACCGCCAATGCTCTCCGCAATGGCGACATCCAGCGTGCCACCACCAATGTCGTACACAACAAAAATACCGTCGTTCTTCCGCTGGCGCATGACGCTCATCACGGCAGCGACTGGCTCCTGCATCAACGCAACCCGTCCAAGCCCAGCCGCATCGGCGGCGGCCATCGTGGCGTCCTTCTGCATTTGGTTGAACGCGGCCGGAACGGTGATGACGCTGCCCGTGTCGCCATCGCCACGAATCTCCTCCGGCAGATAGCCAAAGAGTGAGCGCAACACCTCCGCGGAACATTCTTCCGGCGTCATCGTGAGATTGACCGCGGGCAGCTTCACGGGGGTGCTTGTGCCCATGAGGCGCTTGAACAGCACAGCCGCGTTATCGGGATTCTTTGCGGCGCTGTTGTAGGCACGCGAACCGACGTACTTATTACCGCGCCGGTCGATGAAGATGGCCGAAGGCGTTACATCGTGCTGCTCAGGACTCTTGTAGAGGTGAATCTTTTCACCATCAAACGAGCAGATGGCACTGTTGGTCGTGCCGAGATCGATACCGACGTATTTCATGCCTCCACCTTCCTGAGCATTACCGTGCCTTCTTTGCGCAGCCCTTTCGGCCCCATGATGATCGGCTCCAGCATCTGCTCGACGAGCAACACATCGTCCGGGGCGAAATCCCCCAAGTTCAAGGCAGAAGCCGCCATCCCTGCGTCGTAGGGTTGTCCCTCGACATTGACCAGCTTCAGACCGTTTGAGTCCAGGCTTTCCTCGACCTTCTTCTGGAAGTAGCGGATCTGGTTGATGTAGCGGCCTGACTCGCCCGCGTCTAGCTTGCCGACCACCTTCCCGAACAGACGCGAGAAGCGCCAACTCTCGACAGCAATGTCGATCAGCGATTGCTCCATCTGCTCATTGGTTTCGCCCTGACTTGTCATCATGCCCCCTACTGAGAAACTTGTTGGCGTTCCAGATCGGCTCCCCCGGGCACCCAGCTTGGAGATGACCCGCGTGGAGAATTCCCCGGATCGGCCAGATCGTTAGCGCCGTCCGAGCGGACCTAGCGACGCCCTCTTTCTCTGCCACCGCACCCCCTACGAATGGCGGGAAAAAAGCACTTAAAATCCGCCGCTTGCACCCCATTAGACGGCTTTCGATGGCAAGTATAGCGCCCTTGCGGGTCCAGTTCATGCAAGACCAGCGGCCGAACACGGGCTAGACAGGCCGGATATTGGCGCTTGCCTGTCCCGGATTTGAAGAGGGCATGGTTAATCGATATTGGCGCCGCCGAAAAGGAGTAAACCCCCATCGGAAAGGAAGGCTGCTAGTTCATGCAGCGGAACTGCGTCGAGACAGAAGGCGACGGTCCGGTTTGGGCGTTTGAAGCGCGGACGCTCCACTATGCGTTGCGCCTGAGCTCATCCAAGTAGTTTGCCCAAGCCTGCATCATCTTCCTGCGCTCTTCCAGGTGAGTAGTCCGGTTGTACGCCCGCCCCAGCGGATCCCGGACCGCATGGGCGAGCTGATGCTCGATGAAATCCGGCCTGAACCCAAGCACCTCGTCCAGCAATGTTCGCGCCATGGCCCGAAAGCCATGGGCAGTCATCATTGTGCCGTCGAACCCGAGGTTCCGTAGAGCGGCGTTTATCGTGTTCTCACTGATCGGCCTCTGGACGCTCCGCACGCTCGGAAAAACGTACTGGCTTTTCCTTGCATAGGGTCGGACATCTTCCAGAAGTTCGACTACCTGCCCAGCCAGGGGAACGATGTGCTGGGTCTGGGTCTTGCTGGTGATGTAACGCCACTCAGCAGCACCCAGGTCGATATCCTCCCAGCGCGCCGCGCGGAGCTCGCCCGGCCTGACGAACAGGAGTGCCGAAAGCTTGAGCGCGGCGGAGACGATGGGCGACCCTTGGTAGCCGTAGATCGCCTTGAGAAGCTTTGCTACCTCCTCTGGCTCAGTCAGGCTGGAGAAGTGCTTGGTTTTCGTAGGGGTCAGCGCACCGGCAAGACTCAGGGCGGGGTTGTTCTCTGCACGGCCGGTGGCGATGGCATAGCGAAAGACCATGCCCGCGGCGGCGCGAGCCCGATGCGCCGTCTCGACTGCTCCACGGGCCTCGATCTTCCGGAGGGCCTTGAGCAGGATTGGCGCAGTCACGCTCCGAACGGGCAGATCACCGATACTCCCCAGATCGCGTTCCAGCATCCGGCGCTCCCGAACGACTGACCCAGGGGTCAGCTTCGTGGCCCGTTGCGTCACCAGTTCCTCAGCAAGCGCGCCAAAGGTATTGCCGGCCTCTTCCTCCTGTGCCGCTCGCTCGATCTTCACCACCAGGCCCGGGTCCATGCCCTTCTTGAGCTGGGCCCGGGCCTTGTCCCGCTCGGCGCGAGCTTCGGCCAATGAGATCGCCGGGTAGTCCCCGATGGTGAGCATGTTCGCCTTGCCGGCGAACCGGTACCGATAGCGCCAGATCCTGGCTCCAGAAGGCCTCACCTCGACGCACAGCCCATTGGCATCGGCGAGGCGATAGACCTTGCCCTGAGGCTTGAGGCTGCGCAGCTTGGTGTCTGTCAACATGGCTGTGAGTAACGGATATGTGAGTAAGCGGAGATCTTCCGATCATCTTACTCGCACCGTTACTCACGTTCCAGCTGGATGGAGGCGCACGCGACCGGACCCGGCCGGACACGAAACCACTGGATTACGGCCGTTTTGCTAGGATATTCGGACTGATCTGGACGCTGTCGGATCAGTAGATGGTGGGCCCACCAGGATTCGAACCTGGAACCAAAGGATTATGAGTCCTCTGCTCTAACCGTTGAGCTATAGGCCCGCGCTGACTGCACAGTGTAGTGGAGGTGACCCGTTCGCGACTACTTCCCTGCGTCTGATTCGATGTACATGGATTGCGAACGGCCTGATCACCGCGAATGGAGCGATCCAAACTGGGGCTGCACCCATCGGGGAGCTCATTGGTCAGCAAACACGCTGCGAGCGCCCCCATCCGATCCATGGCTAGCTCACGGTGGCTAGTCCATCGGTTCGGTGCAACATGACGCAGCTTCGTCCTGTTGCGATTTGCAGTTGCAAAAGTATCTAGCCTCGCGATCCACCCAGAGGAACGGCGTCAGTTCAGCGCAGCCAGATGCGCGATATAGGCAGACCTGCTCTCGCCGGCAGCCTTCGCATTCGCGTCCAAGCGCATCAGCACACGGCGCGGCAATGTGATGTTCACGCGCTCGGTCGTGTCGTCGAGCAAGGAAGGATCTACATTGATGTAGGCCACCATCCAACCAGCGAAATCGCCCTTCTCCAATGCAGCCTGGGCACTGGACGGCCGGGGAATCGCACGACCTGCATCCAGCGCCGAATCGATCCACGCAGCGGCCGCCTCTTCCACTTCGGTCATGGCTTCGTCCAGAGTGTCACCTGCGGAGAAGCAACCCGGCAGATCTGGAACAACCACGCTCCACGCGGTGTTTTCGTCGCCTGCTTCAATCATGACGGGATAGCGCATATCGCCTCCTATTTCAGCCCCGCAATTCTGCGGAGATTGTTTACCAGCCCTTTTCCCAGCTCCTTTTTTGGATGCGGGACGGTGATGATGTTTGGGTTGTCCGGATGGACGTAAACATGGTGGGAGCCACGCACGCGGTCCAATGTCCATCCATTGGTCATCAACTCCTTGATGAGGTCCGCGCTTTTCATGTAGACAAAATACACACGATACACACTGGCCGCAAGCAACCATAGACTGACGTCAGAAGCGAAGGCAGGCTGGATCCGGACACCGACCGCATCGTCGCAAACCAGAAAATGAAAAACCCCGCCAAGGCGGGGTTTTTCATTCCGGCATCTACGCGCCAGCAATCACTTGCAAGCCACCACTCACTCGATGTCGAGGAAGCTGCGCAACTGCTCCGAACGGCTCGGGTGACGCAGCTTGCGCAGCGCCTTGGCCTCGATCTGACGGATACGCTCGCGGGTCACGTCAAACTGCTTGCCCACTTCTTCCAGCGTGTGATCGGTGTTCATGTCGATACCGAAGCGCATGCGCAGCACCTTGGCTTCCCTCGGGGTGAGGCCAGCCAGCACGTCACGCACGGTTTCGGACAAGTTGATGTTGGTGGTGTTCTCGATCGGGGACTCCACGTTGGTGTCCTCGATGAAGTCGCCCAGATGCGAATCCTCGTCGTCGCCGATCGGGGTTTCCATCGAGATCGGCTCCTTGGCGATTTTCATCACCTTGCGGATCTTGTCTTCCGGCATGTCCATTTCCTTGGCCAGCTCCTCCGGCGTGGCCTCGCGGCCATACTGCTGGAGCATCTGGCGGGAAATGCGGTTCAACTTGTTGATCGTCTCGATCATGTGCACCGGAATACGGATGGTGCGGGCCTGGTCGGCGATCGAACGGGTGATCGCCTGGCGGATCCACCAGGTGGCATAGGTCGAGAACTTGTAACCGCGACGGTATTCAAACTTGTCGACGGCCTTCATCAGGCCGATGTTGCCCTCCTGGATCAGATCCAGGAACTGCAGGCCGCGGTTGGTGTACTTCTTGGCAATGGAGATGACCAGACGCAGGTTGGCCTCGACCATTTCCTTCTTGGCCTTGCGCGCCTTGGCTTCGCCGTAGGCCATGACACGGCTGATTTCCTTCAGCTCGTCCAGGCTCAGCTGGGTGTTCTTTTCCAGGTCGATGGTGGCCTGCTGCTCGGACACGATCTGGTCCTTGACGTCACGCAGGGCCGACGACCACTTCTGCTTACGCTTGATCGCGTCTTCCACCCACTCCAGATTCGTCTGGTTGCCTTCCCACGAGCGGATGAAATCCTTACGCGGCATGCGGGCAGTGATGGTGGCCAGGTGCAGCACACGACGTTCCTGGGCCTTTACCTGAGCCATGGTGTCGCGCAGCATGCGCACCAGCACGTCGGTCAGCGGCAGCGGCAGCTTCAAGGTCACGAACGTGGCCGAGATTTCTTCGCGCAGCTTGGCCTGGGCCTTGGTGTCGCCCTTGGCGTGTGCCTTCTTGAACTTGGCAAGGTCGCTGGCCAGCTGCTCCATGCGATTGGCAACTTCAACCGGATCCGGACCGGTCGGGCCGGCTTCTTCTTCGACGTCGTCGCCGTCAGCGTCTTCGTCGCCGTCTTCGGCAGCGTCATCGCTGGTGTCTTCGGCAACGGCCGGCGCCGGCGCTTCTTCGACCAGGTCGTTGAAGCCGACAATCACTTCGGCCAGGCGCTTCTTGCCTTCCTTGTGCAGTTCGTAATCGGCCAGCACCGACTCAACAGCCAGCGGGAAGGTGCCCAGTGCAGCCTGCACCTGGCCAAGGCCTTCTTCGATGCGCTTGGCGATGGCGATTTCGCCTTCGCGGGTCAGCAGCTCGACCGTACCCATTTCGCGCATGTACATGCGCACCGGGTCGGTGGTACGGCCACCTTCGGTGTCGAGTGCGGTAAGTGCAGCAGCAGCTTCTTCAGCGGCGGTATCATCGACTTCACGGTTGCCGGTATTGCCGTCGCTGAGCATCAGCGTGTCGGCGTCGGGGGCAACTTCGTGGACATCGATGCCCATGCCGGTGATCAGGCCGATGATGTCTTCGATCTGCTCCGGATCGACCATGTCGTCGGGCAGATGATCGTTAACTTCGGCGTAGGTCAGGTAGCCCTGTTCCAGGCCCTTGCTGATCAGAAGCTTGATGTCGTTTTGCTGGGCAGGACGTTCGTTGGCCATGTAATGCTCGCGCCACCGGCGATTGTGAAGATGGGAACCTAGCATTATACCAGCGCAGCATAGCGCTTGCCGGGGCGGTGGGTTCGCGGCGCGCTACGGTCTGAGCAGAAAGGTTACGGGCCCATCGTTGATCAGGCTGACAACCATATGGGCACCAAAGCGGCCGATTTCCACCCCTGAGCCGTGTTTTTCACGGCAGATAGCCACCAATCGGTTGAAAAGCCGTTCAGCCTCGGCCGGCGGCGCGGCGCTGGTGTAGCTCGGGCGCATGCCTGAACGGGTATCGGCGGCCAGGGTGAACTGGCTGACCAGCAGCAGCCCGCCACCGGTATCGCGCAAAGAACGGTTCATCTTGCCGGCATCGTCGGCGAAAACCCGGTAACCGAGCAGCCGGTCCGCCATCCGCGACAGCATCGCCTCATCGTCGCCCGGCTCCACCCCGACCAGGGCCAGCAGCCCCGGGCCGATCTGCCCGACCACGGCATCATCAACAGTGACCGAGGCTTGGGTAACACGTTGGATCAGGCAAAGCATTGGCAGCTCCTGCTATGGGGCCGGGCACCATAGCACCGGGCGCCAGCGGCTAAACTTGGGGGAATGAAACCGCAATCCACTGCCAAGCTCTATTACCGCCTCGCCTGCGCCCTGACCCACCTGCCCTGGTCCTGGCAGCGGACCCTGGCCGACACGGTGGCCTGGCTGTGGCGCAGCATCAATGCCCGCGAGAGTCGGGTGACTCGACGCAATCTGGAACTGACCTACCCGGAACTGGACGCCGCCCAGCGCGCGCGCCTGCATCGTGAGGTGCTGCGTACCACTGCCCGCCAGGCGCTGGAAACCCTGTATCTGTGGACCCACGACCCCGCCCAGAACCTGTCCCGCCACCTGCGCGAACGCCACGGTCAGGAGCTCTACGACGCCGCGCTGGCCTCGGGCAAGGGCGTGATCGTCATTGCCCCGCACTACGGCAACTGGGAGCTGCTGAACCAATGGCTGGCTTCGCGCGGCCCGATCGCAATTGTTTACGCGCCGCCGGAGAACCCGGTGGGTGATGAGTTCCTGCAGCTGTGCCGCGGTGGCGACAACGTGCGCCAGGTGCGTGCTGAAGGCCCAGCGGTGCGGCAGTTGTTCAAGGTACTCAAGGACGGCGGCGCCACCGGCATCCTGCCTGACCAGCAGCCCAAGAACGGCGACGGCGTGTTCGTGCCGTTCTTCGGCATCCAGGCACTGACCATGACCTTGGTCAACCGTCTGGCCGAACGCACCGGCGCCACCCTGCTGTACGGCTGGTGCGAGCGCACCGGGCCCAACCTGGACTTCGCCCTGCATATCGAACCGGCCGAGGCCCAGATCGCCGACCCGGATCTGCTACTGGCCGCCGCTACCCTCAATGCCGGCATCGAGCGCATCGCCCGCCGCGATCCTGCGCAGTACCAGTGGACCTATAAACGCTACACCCTTCGTCCACCGGGCAGCGGCGAGCACGACCCCTACGCCACCGCCCGTCACCCGCACTGAACCTGCTGCTGCAACACTGCGTCACCCGTGCCGCTCGATTGATTCGACTGCCAACGGCCCCCATAAGGTTTCAAATGAACAACCCCGTTTCTGCCAGCCCGTCCTACTTCGGCCAGACCGCCGCCATCCGCTGCGAGCGCGCCGCCGCCGAACTCCGTGCTGGCCGCCCGGTAGTGATCAGCGATGGTCAACAGCGCCTGGCCAGCATTGCCTTGGACAGCAGTTCGCCGGAAGGCTACGCGGCCTTTGCCGAGGCCGCGCAAGGTCACCATTACCTGTTCCTGAGTGCAGCGCGCGCGCAGACGCTGGGCATCAACGCCGCCAACGGCATCCACCTGCCACTGGCCGACCGCGAGTTTGCCGAGCTGCCAGCCCTGGCCTACCTGCGCGATGCAGTCGCGCCGACCGATGCACAAGCCAATGGCAATGCACTGGACGCCGCGACCGTGGAAGTGGCGCGACTGGGCTTGCTGTTGCCGGCCATGATTTCAGTGCAAATGGATGCAACAAGCAGCCCGTTTGATGACTGCCTGCAACTGGACACCACCGCCCTGTACGAGGGTGCTGGCCAGGCCGGCCAGGACTACGAACTGGTCACGCGCTCGCCAGTGCCGCTGCGTGACGTCGGCATGAGCGAGTTCGCCGTGTTCCGTGGCGGCGTGGCGCAGCGTGACCAGGTTGCGGTGATCGTTGGCAATCCGGACATGAGCGGCATCGTGCCGGTGCGCGTGCATTCGTCCTGCCTCACTGGCGACCTGTTCGGCTCGCTCAAATGCGATTGCGGCGACCAGCTGCGGCGCGGCCTGCGCACCCTGAAAGAACTGGGCGGCGGCATTCTGTTGTACCTGGACCAGGAAGGCCGCGGCACCGGCATCGCCGCCAAGATGCGCGCCTACGGTTACCAGCACGAAGGCCTGGACACCATCGACGCCGATGCACAACTGGGCTTCGGTGCCGACGAGCGCCGCTATGGCAGCGCGGTGGCCATGCTGCGCGCACTGGGCGTGCAGCGCATCCAATTGCTGACCAATAACCCGACCAAGGTGCAGCATCTGCGCAAGGCCGGCATTGAAGTGGTTGGCTGCGTCCCGGTCACCGGCGAGATCACCCACGAGAACGAGCAGTACCTGCGCACCAAGGCCGCACGCGCCGGCCACCATCTGGATGTGGATGCGCTGATCATGGCGGCACAATAAGCGCATAGATGCCCGGCGGCATTTGTAGGAGCGGCGTAAGCCGCGAAGCCATTGCAACATCCGGCGCCCACACAATGGAGCCCCAGCTTGAAACTGCGAGTGCAGGCCTTTCGGCGGCCTGCAGCCTCGCCAGCTTCGCGGCTTACGCCGCTCCTACAACAACCATCGGCATCGCACCTACCGTTGTACGGCCCCGCCGTTATATCGTCTGCGCATGACTGAACCTCCTGCCTTCGATACGCCACTGCCGGACGACATCCAGTGGCAACCGCTGCCGCCACGCGGCGCGCTGTTCGCCGCCGCTGGTTCGGCACTGAGCATGGCCCTGCTGTTCGGCGCCGCCTGCGCGGTGCTGATGCTGGCTACCGACCAATCGAACTGGCTATTGGTCCCCACGGCCGCCGCCGTGGTTGGCGCCCTGTTGGGTGCCTGGTTCGGCTGGCGCCGGCATCGGCTGACCTTCTGGCGACTGGACGCGCAGTCACTGGGCGTGCGCCGCGGCCATATGTGGCAGAGCGAAAGCCACGTGCCGGTATCGCGCGTGCAACATCTGGATCTGCGCCGGGGTCCGCTGGAACGCATGGCGGGCTTGGCGACCTTGATCGTGCATACCGCCGGCACCCGCATGAACACCGTGGCCGTGGCCGGGCTGGCACACGCCGATGCCGAACGCCTGCGTGATCGTTTGGCGCGCCAGCTCGATCACGACGACGCGCTGTGAGCGAACTACCGCCCCCTCTGCCCAGCGACGAGCAACGGCTGCATCCATGGTCGTGGCTGTTCGCCCTGCAACAGCAGGTGCAGCAGTTCCTGCTGCCCTTGGTCGCCCTGCTGGTGTTCGGCAGCCGTCGTGACGATGACTTGCCCTACCACCACTGGATCAGTGCAGCGATCATAGTAACGCTGGTCGCCAGCGCGGTACTGCAATACCTGAGCTACCGCTATCGCATCGGCAGCGATGCCTTGAGCATCCGCAGTGGCATCTTCGAACGCACCCGTCGCGAGATTCCGTTCGCGCGCATCCACAATGTGGTGGTGCATCAGAACCTGTTGCACCGCATGTTCGGTGTGGCCGAGCTGCGACTGGAATCGGCTGGTGGCGACAAGCCCGAAGCGGAAATGCGCGTACTCAAACTTGCACAGGCGCTGGAGCTGGAACGGCTGATCCGTCAGGGCGGCAGCGAAGCAGAGACAGCCGAGCAGCAGGCCGACGCCCCCACAGATGGCGTGCTGCTGAGCCTGCCATTGTCCGAGCTTGTGCGACAAGGCCTGATTTCCAACCGCGCAATGGTCGTTGTGGCGGCGGCAATCGGTGCGGCGTACCAGCTGTTCCCGCGCCGGGCCACCTCCGATTTCATCGAAGAACAGGGCCGCCACGCCTTCGGCTATGCCAGCCAGTTGCAGCTGGGAACGTTGACGATGGTCGCCACCGGCATTCTGCTGCTCGCCTTCGCACTGGTGCTGATGCGGCTGCTGTCAGTGGGCCTGGCCATCGTGCAGTACTACGGTTTCCGCCTGAGCGAGGCAGACCGCCGTCTTACCGTTGAACGCGGCCTGTTCACCCGCGTGCGCAGCAGCGTGGCGCGCCGTCGCATCCAAGCTTGGACCTTGCGCGAAGGCGCTTTGCATCGGTTGTTCAAGCGCCGCCAGCTGCGCGTGGATATCGCCAGTGGCGGCCAACAGCAGGAGCAGGTCGGCCGCGCGTTGAAGGAACTGGCCCCACTGGCAACACCGGCTACCTGCGATGGCCTGCTGCAGCACCTGCTGCCGCAGCTGCAATGGCCGCCCACGCAATGGCTGCCAGTAAGCACCCTTGGCTGGTGGCGGTTATGCCTGCCGGCGCTGCTATTGATGAGCGCCTTGTCTGCACTGTTGGTATACGAAACCGGCAGCGCATGGGGTCTGCTGCCGCTGCTCTGGCTGCCATGGTCTGCGCTGAAGGCGCATCGCCAGGTATCCCGCATCGGCTACAACATCGATGCGCAGCGGGTGGCCATCCGTGGTGGCTGGTGGAACCGCTGGTGGCGGGTCGCCGAGCTGGACAAGCTGCAGGCCCTGCGGCTGGATCGTTCACCGTTGGACCGGCAATTCGGCACCGCTACGCTGACCCTGGATACCGCTGGCGCAGGCGGTGCACCGGCCTTGCAGCTGCGATTTCTGGAAGAAGCACAGGCGCGTGCGTTGATGGCGCAGCTTGAGCGGGAGATGGTGCGGCGTAAGTTGCGCTGGTGAGGCATCACCTCTCTCGCAAGGGGAGAGGTGAGCGCTTCGCGCGACTAAACCCGCGCAGGCCCCCAATAGCCAATACGCTTGCGCAGCTTGATCTTGCGCCACCAGTTGCGCGGCTTGGGCTTGCGGTTGCGCCCCCCCTTGGCGATGAAGTCATCAATGGCCTGCAGGATGCGCTCGCTGGACTGGCCGTCGCGGTAGGGGTGCAATTGGTCGGCAAACTGGCGCACCGCCGCCATCAGCTCCGGCGGCCGCGACAGCGCGGTGCGGATTGCGCCTTCAAACTGCGCGGGGTCGTCGATATCCAGCAACTGCGGGCCTGGGCGGCGGTTCTTGAAGGTGACCACCGGCTTGTAGGTCAGCAGGAACTCGTTGAGTGCCGAGGAGGTGTCCGAGCACATCATGTCCACCTGCGGGAACAGGTCCAGGATGTTGTCGTCATCGGCAAAGCGCAGGTAAGGGCCTTGCAGCGCGCGGTACTTGGCGGTGATTTCCGGGTCCATCTTCGGGTGGAAGGTGACGATCCAACGCCATTCACCGGTCTGCGACAGCCGCTTGATCTCGTCGTACAGGATGCCGGCGGCACTCCAGGACGGCGAGAAAGTCGAGTGGTACAGGACCACCGGCGGTTCCCGCACCGGATCGGGCTCGTCCTTGAGCTGACTCATGAACGGGTCGATCTTCGGGAAACCGGTCTCAACCACCGAAAAATGTCCGGTCTTTTGTGCCAGCTCCGAGAACGCGGCGGTATCGCGCGGGCCGGTGGTGCAGTACAGGTCGAAGAAGCCACGGATATAGATGTGGCGCGGCTTGCCCGCGTCAAAACCGTGGAAGGTCTCGACCTTCACCCCGGGGAAGAAGTGCGGCACCGCGTTGGACGAGGTGATCACCGCGCAAGGGTTCCATGCACGCACCTGCTCAACGCTCAGCAGGGTTTCGTCGGCGGTCAGGTCTTCCGCGCCCGGGCCATCGAAAAACCATGCTGCCTCATCGCCACGCGCACGAATCGCCGCCTGCAGCGGACGGAGGATGGCCAGCGCATAGCGCTCGGACCCGTACAGCAGATAGTGGCGTGGCACGGTGGGGAACTCCTGAATATCCCGGATATGCCGAAATTATCGCATCGCCAGTGGAAGCCGTCGCTGCTAGGCTTTGGCCCGATCCCCCGTGCCAGACGTCGCATGCCCAGCCCAACCACCGCCCTGCCCACCCAGCGCCCGCGTCTGTCGGCCTGCATCATCGCCTTCAACGAAGCCGATCGCATTGGCGACTGCCTGGCCTCGCTGGCGTTCTGCGACGAGATCGTGGTGGTGGATTCGTTTTCGACCGATGCCACCGTGGCCGTGGCCGAAGCTGCCGGCGCCCGCGTGGTACAGCGCGCCTTCAGTGGATTCCGCAGCCAGAAGGCGTTCTGCGTGGAACAGGCCAGCAATGACTGGGTGCTGTGCCTGGACGCCGATGAACGGGTCAACCCGGAGCTGCGCGCCGCCATCGAGGCCGAACGTGACGCCGGGTTCAAGCGTGTGGTCGGCTACCGGTTCGCGCGCTGCTCGGAATACTTCGGCCGCTTCCTGCGCCACGGCACCGCCTACCCGGACCGGGTGCTGCGCCTGTTCGACCGCCGCCACGGCGGCTGGCGCGGCGATCGCGAGATCCACGAAGCGGTCTCCCTCGACGGCCCAGCCGCGCTGCTCAACGGCGACCTGCTGCATCATCCCTACCGCAGCTTCCTGCAACTGCTGGACAAGAAGCAGAAATACGCGCGGATGATGGCCGAGCATGAGTTCGGCAAAGGCAAGCGTGCCAGCCTGGGCAAGCTGATCATCGCCCCGAGCTGGCGCTTCATCCGCAGCTACGTGGTCAAACGCGGCTTTTTGGATGGCTGGCCGGGCCTGATCGAGGCCTTCGTCAGCGCCAACTACGTGCGTCAGAAGACCATCATGCTGTGGCTGCTGCAGAACGGGCAGCCGCTGGTGAACCCGCCAGCAGCGGTCGAGCCATAAGTCTCGCGCACTTTCTGAACCCAGTCCGGCGGATGACCTGTATATGCCCTCTTGTTCGTTGAAGATGCAGCCCCCCACCGCTAGAATTATCCGTTCTACCGACTGAGGTTGAGACTGGTTATCCGGTGGCCGTCCCGCTGTCACTGCCACCTTCCCAGCGGCGCCTCCACGCCCCACCGGTGTGATCCCTTACGTGAATCATTTGTCTTCGTCCCACTCCCCCCCGTTGTTACAGGGGCTCCGTACCCGCTTGCTGACGGTTGGGCAGTGGTGTGCGGTACTCTCGTTGTTTGCCGCCCCCGTCAACAAGCCCGCCACCAACATTCTGATTGGGCTGAGCCTGCTGTGCTCGCTGGCTGGCACGGAGCTGTTTGCACGCTGGCGCGCCGCTTTTCGCGAGCCAGTGGTAATTGGCTTTCTGGTCTGGTTCGGCGTGCTGCTTGCCAGTTCGATACACGCTTGGATCGCCTACGACAACCCAGCCTTTCGCGAAGGCTCCATGTGGAGCTGCCTGTATCCGGCCCTGATCGCCAGCCTGCTGCGTGATTCGCGCTGGCGCTGGCGCGCGCTTGCCGCCTTTGCGGTGGCAGCCGGCCTGGTGGTGGTGATCTCCTACCTGATGCAGTTTGGTCTGGTGCCACAACGTGCAGTGGCTGAGATCCAGCCATCCATGCGCAATACCGTTTTCAAGGAATACACCCAGCAGGGACTGGCCAGCCTGATCCTGATGTCGATGCTGCTGGCCGTAGGCCTGAAGAGCCTGGATCGGCGCTGGCGCATCGCTGCACTGGTCGGTGCCGCGATCGTGCTATGCAATGTGGTCATGCTGATCCAGAGCAGAACCACCTACATCGTGCTGCTGCCGCTGCTGGGGTACTGGATCTACCGCCTGGTTGCCCATCGCCTCAATGGCTGGCGCACGCTGGTCGTCAGCGCAGCATTGGTGGCTGTCACCATCTCCGCACTGTGGTCGACGCCCAGCATCCGCGAACGCATGCTCAGCTCGATCACCGAAGAAGTTGATGGCTACCTGGTCAGTCAGGAAGCCACCTCCAGCGGGATCCGCCTGTGGCTATGGCAGCAAACCCTGCCCATGATCGCCGACGCACCGGTTTTCGGGCACGGCCTGAACCAGTGGGAACCGCTCTACCTGGAGCAGATGCGCAGCATCCCGGGCTCGGAATCGTTCATCACCGGCCACCCGCACCAGGAAGCACTACTGATCCTGGCCGAGGAAGGCGTGGTGGGCCTGCTGCTTTTTGCCGCCCTGTTGCTGGCCTTCGCAGCCTACGCGAGCAGACTGTGTGATCCGCAAAAGGGTATCTTTGTGAGCATCCTCATCATCTATGTCGCCGCCGGCCTGGCAAATGGACTCTGGAGCAACTTCACCCATCGCCATGTCTTCATCCTGTTGATGGCCTGCATCCCAATGGGCGGCTTCCCGTGGTACGGCCTCGCCAGAGAACGCGAATCCACATCATGAAGCCCAACACGTCGTTTGATGAGGTGACCATTGTCTGCGTCACCTACAACAGCTCGACCTTGGTGGAGACGATGGCCAGCACGCTGGCCCCGTTCCCCCACGTCATCATCATCGACAATGGCAGTAGCGACGACACCGCCGCGCGCATCATGCGGCATATCCCGCATGCGCATGTAATCACCCGCCGCACCAACGTAGGTTATGGTGGTGCCAACAACCAAGCGATGGCGGCTGTGCAGACGCCGTTCGCATTACTGCTCAATCCCGATTGTTTCATCGCCCCGATTGACCTGCAGTGCCTGCTTGACTGCATGCAGCAGCATCCCAAGGCCGGCGTGATCGGCCCGCAGAACTGGCGCAGCGAAACAGTCCCACAGATATCGCATCGCCAGGCCTTCTTCAGACCCGGCGCGGACAGCTTCTGCACGGTGCCGGAAAAGGTCACCGCCGCCGAATGGATACATGGCTGTTGCCAGCTGCTGCGAACCAGCGCGTTCCGCGAAATCGGCGGCTTTGACGAAGTATTCTTCCTGTACTACGAAGACGACGACCTGTGCCTGCGGATGGCCCAGGCCGACCATCAGTGCCTGCTGCAGCCAGCGGCGCGCGCCCTCCACAAAGGCGGCGCCTCCTGCGCCCCCAGCATGCGCACCGATTTCATCAAGCGCTTCCACTACGCACGCTCGCGTCAGATCGCAATCCGCCGCTATATAGGTAATGCCGCAGGGCGCATGCATCTAGCCAAGCTGATGACCGCCACGGTACCTGCCGTGCTCGTGTATAGCCTACTGCTGCGTCGGCGGGATGTGATCAAGTGGGCCGCATGGGGAGCGGCGGGGTTTTCCGCTGCCCTGGGACTGGACGTGGTACCAGGGCGGGGTAAACCCGGCACAACGCCCACCGACAACTAGAGCTAGCACCTTTTCCACACTGACGCACCCCAACCAAGGGCACAGATCGTGGCAGAATGACGTTGCCAGCCGGGCCCCAAACCCCACGCCCGCACTACCCTTTCCTTACGAGAGTTCTTCATGCAACGCGTCCTGGTCACAGGTGGTGCGGGGTTTCTTGGTTCCCATTTATGCGATCGACTGATCGAGCAGGGACATGATGTCCTGTGCGTGGACAACTACTTCACCGGCAGCAAGCGCAATATCGCGCACCTGCTGAACCTACCCAATTTCGAGCTGATGCGGCACGACGTCACCTTCCCCCTGTATGTGGAAGTGCAACGCATCTTCAACCTCGCCTGCCCAGCCTCCCCCGTGCATTACCAGCACGACCCGGTCCAGACGACCAAGACCTCGGTGCACGGCGCGATCAACATGCTGGGCCTGGCCAAGCGTGTGAACGCGCGCATCCTGCAGGCGTCCACCAGCGAGGTCTATGGCGATCCGGAAGTGCACCCACAGCAGGAAGGCTATTGGGGCCGGGTCAATCCGATCGGCATCCGCAGCTGCTATGACGAAGGCAAACGCTGCGCCGAAACGTTGTTCTTCGACTACCACCGCCAGCACGCGCTGGACATCAAGGTCGTGCGCATCTTCAACACCTATGGCCCGCGCATGCATCCCAACGACGGCCGCGTGGTGAGCAACTTCATCGTG
Source organism: Stenotrophomonas sp. STEN018 (assembly GCF_056760235.1). Classification (NCBI taxonomy): domain Bacteria; kingdom Pseudomonadati; phylum Pseudomonadota; class Gammaproteobacteria; order Lysobacterales; family Lysobacteraceae; genus Stenotrophomonas; species Stenotrophomonas sp. STEN018. Next base: position 13,625 of record NZ_JBRREK010000039.1, on the reverse strand, counting down.
CAGGCCCTGCGTGGCGAAGACATCACCATTTTCGGCGATGGCAGCCAGACCCGTAGCTTCTGCTATGTGGATGACCTGATTGAAGCGATGCTGCGGACCATGGACACCGAGCGCGGCTTTACCGGGCCGATCAATATCGGCAACCCCGGCGAGTTCACCATGTTGGAGTTGGCCGAAATGGTCCTGCGACTGGTCGGCGGTCGCTCGCGTCTGGTGTACCGGCCACTGCCCTCGGACGATCCGCGCCAGCGCCAGCCGGACATCTCGCTGGCCCGCGAAAAGCTGGGCTGGGAGCCCAAGGTCGCATTGGAAGACGGCCTGAAGGAAACCATCGCCTACTTCCGCAAGCTGCTGGCCGAGGATCAGGCATGACCAGCTTCGCCGTCGTCATCACCAACTACAACTACGCCAAGTTTGTCTGCGAGACGATCGATAGCGTGCTGGCCCAGACCCGGGCGGCCGCACAGATCCTGGTGGTGGACGACGGCTCAAGCGATGGTTCACCAGAACTGCTACTCCAGCGCTACGGTGACGATGCCCGGGTAACACTGTTGTTTGGCGAAAACGAAGGCCAGCTGGCCGCGTTTCAACGCGGCGTGGCCGCTGCCAGCGCCGATGTGATCTGCTTCCTGGACGCCGATGACCGCTGGAAGCCGGAATACCTGGAAAAGATCGGCGCGGTGTATGACGCCCGTCGCGATATCGACTTCGTCTTCAGCGACCTGCAGACCTTCGGCATCGACAACCTGGACATCCGCTACGAGGACAGCCAACAGCCCATCGACCTGGGCTACACCGCAGTAAGCACTTACTTCCTGATGCCCTGGTATGGAGGCCCCACTTCGGCATTGTCCCTGCGTCGCATCTGGGCCGAGAACGTGCTCGACCTGCCGCAAAACTTACGCCGCCAATGGAAGCTCTGCGCCGACGCCTGCGTGGTGTATGGCGCCAGCATCCTCGGCGCGCGCAAGTACTACCTGCCAACTGCCTGTGTTGAGTACCGCACCCATGGCAACAACGGCTGGTGGGCCACACGGCGTGAGCCAACCACCCTTTATCGCAACGGGCTGCGCAATTACGGCATTGTCCGTATGTACGCAGCACGCAGTGGTCTGGACGACGGCTGCTGCAGTCTGAGCAAATACGAGTACCGCACCAAACCCCAACCCAGCCGCAAAGAGCAGCGGCGCTACGTCAGTATTGCGTTGCGCGGAGATGCACCTTGGTGGAAGCGCTACGAAAGAGCCATCAATATTCTGTCTGGACGCCCGTCAAGCCGCCGCTGAACAGCATCCCGGCGGATCAAACGTTACTGCTACGTGCACGCCAGCGCAGCCGCGAGGCAAGGTTGTGGGCGAACCAGCGCACGCTCAAACCGGCACGGTAGGCTTCGCGGCTCAACCGACCCAGCAGCCCAACACCAGGCTTGGCCTTGCGCCCAGCCTGGATCACCGACGCAAACAGATCACCGCTGCGCACCACACCAGGCTTGAGGCCAAGGCACTCCACCCCGTGCAGCCACGCCAGGTCCATATAGTCATCGACCGGCAGCACCCAGTGATCGGCATGGCGCAGGAATTTCTCCGCCGCGTCCGGTGTCAGGTAGTAACCCAGGGTACATAGCGGACTGCGCCAATAACGGTGCAGAACAAAGTCGCCAAAACGGACCCATGCCGAACTGGGCCGGTCCGCTGCATGCAGACGGAAATAACCCACCGACTCCGGCAATGACGGCAGATCACGCAATACATCCAGGAAGCGCGGGTCGATGGTGATGTCGTCTTCAAGCACGATCATCGGCCGGCCGCTGTCCACACACTGTTGCCACAACAGATAGTGACTGGCCCAGCAGCCGATTTCGCCCGGACGGAAAGGGCGCCCCTTGCAGGCTAGCCGCCGTTTTTCATCCACCTTGGCGAACAAGGGATGGGGGATGCCGCCATTGACTGCCTCCCACATCGTCACTTCAATGCCCAAAGCCGCCGCCTGCCGCTGGATCGAGGCACGCCGATCCGCCGATGCCGGCAGGTTGATGACATACAAAGGCAAATCAGCAGGTAGCCGAGTCATTGCACGAAGCGATCCTGGAAAAGAATCCACACAGGCTCTCCATCCACCAGGAGCCTTCCTGGACACAACAACGAGTCACGATAGTACCCGATCAGCAATTGCCTGCCTCCCTGCCATGGCACCCACCACCAACGCGTCACAGGCGTTTGATTTCATCGGCAGCGCAGCCGCCAGCGTGATCCAAGGGACGGAGATCGTCCGCTCAGGCCTGCGCCGCCTTCACCAACCGCGCGTAGAAAAAGCCATCACCACCCTGTTCACCCGGCAGCCGCTGGCGATTGCCAGCGTCGTCATGGCCAAAGGTCTCCAGCAACGCCTGCAGCTGCGCATCAGGCGTGCGTGCGAGGAAGGCCGCGACCTGCAGACCATTCTCCTGGCGCAGGATCGAACAGGTCGAGTACAGCAGTACCCCGCCCGGGCGCAGCACCGTCCACAGTGCGTCCAGCAAGCGCGACTGCAAGGCCGCCAACGCAACGATGTCTTCGGCACGGCGGTGCAGCAGTACGTCGGGCTGGCGGCGGATGATGCCGGTGGCCGAGCACGGCGCATCCAGCAACACCGCATCAAACGGCTTGCCGTCCCACCAGGCGGCGGTATCGGTAGCGTCCACCGCCAACACCTGCGCGTGAGCACCAACGCCGGTACGCGCAAAGGTTTCACGGATGCGTTGCAGACGTCGTGCATCGACGTCCAGCGCCAGCAACTGCAGGGACGGGTCGCGCTCCAGCAGATGCGCGGACTTGCCGCCCGGCGCGGCGCAGGCGTCCAGCACCCGCGCGCCGAGCGGCGCCTGCAGGGCATCGGCTACTTGTTGCGCTGACAGGTCCTGCACCGACACTGCGCCCTGCGCGAAGCCGGGCAAGCTGCTCACCGGCACCGCAACCGGCAGGCGCACGGCATCGGCCGACAAGGGCTCGGCGACGGCTTCAATGCCAGCCTCAGCCAACAAGCCCAGATACGCATCACGCGCATGCTGCTGGCGGTTGACCCGCAGCCACATCGGTGCCGGCTGCAGGCTCTGCGCGATGATATCCGCAGCCTGCTCCGGCCAGTCGCGCTGCACCTGGGCCAGCAACCATTGCGGCCACGCATCTTCAGCGCGCGCCTCGGCAAAGCCTTCGCGCTGGGCACGGCGTAGCAAGGCGTTGACCATGCCAGCTTGACGCTCACGACCCAGCGCGCGCGCCGCCTCCACCGTCGCCGACAGCGCCGCATGGGCTGGCAGCTGCAATACATCCAGCTGCGCGAAGCCGGCCATCAGCAACGCACGCAGATCACTGTCACGTGCGCCCAGCGGCTTCTGCAGCCACTGCCGCAGCGCCTGGTCATAGACCACACGACGGCGCAGCGCGGCAAAACAGATGGCTTCGAGCAGCGCGCGGTCGCGACTGTCGTCGAGCTTGGGCAGGGCAGCGCCGAGTTCGGCTTTCAGCGAGCGGCCCTTGCCGATCACCGCCGCCAGCACCTTGGCCGCCAACGCGCGGGTCTGCACGCCGGGCTGTGCCGCCGCGGATTTACCCCACGGGGAGGAAGTAGCCGCCGTCATCGCCTCAGCCCTCGATCCGCAGATCACGGCGCGCGTTCAGATAATCGGCAGCGGTAATCGCCTTGCCGCCTTCGCGCTGCACCACGCGCAGGCGCAACGCGCCTTGCCCGCAGGCGATGTCGATACCTTCGCGGGCGGCACCGATCACTGTGCCCGGTGCCTGGCCGCGATTGTCTTCAAGCGCTACCGCGCCGTGGATGCGCACACGCTCACCGGCCAGCATAGCTTCGGCCACCGGCCAGGGATTGAAGGCGCGCACGCGGCGCGCCAGTGCGGCTGCCGGCTCGGCCCAATCGAGCTTTGCTTCGGCCTTGTCCAGCTTGTGTGCGTAGGTGACGCCGGCTTCCGGCTGGCGCTGCGGCACCGGCTTGAGGCCAGCGCGCAACAGACCCAGACCATCAGACAGCACCTGCGCCCCCATCTGTGCCAGACGATCATGCAACTGACCGCCGGTATCGGTATCGCTGATCGGGGTGTGCTGGCGCAGCAGCACCGGGCCGGTATCCAGACCCGCTTCCATCTGCATCAGGCAAACGCCGGTTTCGGCATCGCCGGCCTCGATCGCGCGCTGGATCGGTGCAGCGCCGCGCCAACGCGGCAGCAGCGAGGCATGCACATTCCAGCAGCCGTGGGTCGGGATGGCCAGCACCGCCTTGGGCAGGATCAGGCCGTAGGCCACCACGATCATCAGATCGGGCTGCAGCTCGCGCAGCTGCTGTTGGGCTTCAGGCGTCTTCAGGCTTTCCGGCTGGAACACCGGGATGCCGCGCGCGATCGCGTCAAGCTTCACCGGCGAGGGCATCAGGCCACGACCACGGCCGGCCGGCCGATCCGGCTGGGTGTAGACCGCCACCACTTCATGCTGGCGCGCGGCGGCGGCCAGCGAAGCAACGGCGAATTCCGGCGTACCGGCGAAGATGATTTTCATTGGGCGGGGATTCGCTAGTCGGGATCCGGGGTTGGCAAAAGCGGCCCAGCGGCGGCAGCTACCAATCGCGAATCGAAAAAAAGAATGTGCCGATCAGGGATCCAGAACAGAGCGCCGGGACAGCTGGGAGGCGTGGCACAGCCTGCGCCTGCCAATCCCCGATCCCGGCTCCCCGATCCCGACCTCAAATCAAGCTACGTGCTTGCGCGACTTGGCCAGCTTCTTGCGCACCATCTCGCGCTTGAGCGGCGACAGGTAGTCGATGAACAGCTTACCGTCCAGATGATCCATCTCGTGCTGGATGCAGGTGGCCAACAGATCTTCGGCGGCCAGCTCCTGCTGCTTGCCCTCACGGTCCAGGTAACGCACCACGATGGAGTCAGCACGGGTGACATCGGCGTAGATCCCCGGTACCGACAGGCAGCCTTCCTGGTAGACGCGGCCGCCTTCGCTGGCGCTGACGATCTGCGGGTTGATGAACACCTGCGGCTCGTTGTGCTCTTCGCTGACGTCGATAACCATGAAGCGCTTATGGACGTCCACTTGGCTGGCAGCCAAGCCGATACCAGGGGCGTCGTACATGGTCTGCAGCATGTCGTCGAGCAGCTGCTGGAAGGCCGGCGTGGTCACTTCAGCCGCCTCGACAAGGGCAGCCTTGGTGCGCAGGCGCGGGTCTGGGAACTCAAGAATGGGCAGGAGGGCCATGGTGATACCAATCTGGGATGCCGCTTATTTCGGCAAGATGTCCCAATTCTACCGCTTGCGCTTGCCCGGCGCGCCCGTTTCTGCAATATAGTGCGACAACCTGTTGGGGAATCAGGCAGATCGCAACCATGTTGAAACAAATACGTACGGTCGCCGCCGTGGCGATGCTGACCGTCACGACCTATGCCGTGGCCGTCGAAATGAACGGTACTCACCCTGACACCTATGTGGTGCGCAAGGGCGATACTTTGTGGGACATATCGGCACGTTTCCTGAAAAAGCCATGGCTTTGGCCGGAGATCTGGCAGGCGAACCCGCAGGTCAAGAACCCGCACCTGATCTACCCGGGGGACGTTCTGAGCCTGGCCTATCTGGACCGGGTGACGGCCCAGGCAGGCCCGCGCCAGGAAGCTCCGATCACCGGCGTGCCGCTGGCGGACGTTGAGCCCTTCCTTAAGAACCTGAACGTAGTGGACAGCTTCGAAGAGCTGCCCTATGTGGTCGGACTGGAGGACAACCGTCTGCGCGCCAGCGCCGGGCAGAAGGCGTACGTTGCAGGCTTGGAGAACGCCCAACCCGGGCAGCGCTACATGGTGCTGCGTCCAACTGTACGTTTTGCCCAGCCCAAGCCCACCGAGGATCTGGACAGTCGCGGCAAGGTCACACTGGGCAGCGGAAACATCTGGAGCAACTATGTCGCCTCCAATGACCGTAACGAGTTCCTTGGCTATGAGCTGGCCAAGGTCAACGTCGGCACCCTTACCCAGGTTGCAAGCGGCAACGTCCAGGCATCCACCCTGCAACTGGAAGACAGCGGCAGTGAGGTGCGCAGGGGCGACCGCCTGATGCCGGTGCAGGTCAATCCGTATGACCTGCAGTTCGTTCCGCACGCCCCGGCCAACGCCGTGGCACCGGGCCAACTGCGCGTGCTTGCAGTTACCGACACCTTCACCAGTGGCGGCCCACGCGACGTGATCGCCATCTCCGGCGGCGCACGCGAAGGTATCAACAACGGCACGGTGTTCTCTGTCTGGCGCAGCGGCAGTCACGTTACCAACCGTATGCAGCACCCGGACTCTTCGCGCGCCGACGATGCACTGAAAGCCGGCGCCGGCCGGGTCAGCCTGCCTGACGAATATGCGGCACATGCAATGGTGTTCCGCACCTTCGACAAGGTCAGCTATGCCTTGATCATGGAAGGCACCAAGCCGGCACGCCTTGGCTATGAACTGAAGCACCCGGACGCGCAGTAAGCGCCTGCGGCCTAGCCTTACGATGCAAGACAACGGCGCCTGAGGGCGCCGTTGTTGTTTGTGGCGGCAGGCTTGGCCATGCCTTGCTCGCCCCTCGCCGATACACCCGCCCCGCCCTGCCACCTGGCGCTGCTGACCCTGACACTGGCCGGCGGCCCCCTGCAGACATTGCGTCGCCTGCTCGATCAGCATGGCAGCAGCGCGAACGCTCTGGCTGCCGGCCCCAGCGGCTGGCAAACGGCGGGCTGCACGCCAGCACAGCGCCAAGCATTGGCAAAGCCCGATGCAGATGCCTGGGCGCGCGCCATTGCCTGGCTGGAAGTCGATAGCCATCACCTGATTGGCTGGGGTGATCCGGACTATCCACCACTATTGCGCGACAGCCCGAATCCACCGTTGGCACTATTCATTGCAGGCGACCCGGCGCGCCTGTGGCAACCGGCGATCGCCATCGTCGGCAGTCGCATGCCCACTGCCGGCGGCCGCGACATCGCCCGCGACTTTGCCACCGCACTGGCCGGTCACGGCCTGACCATCGCCAGCGGCCTGGCCGCCGGCATCGATGCTGCCGCGCACCGGGCAACCCTTGCCTGCAAGTGCAGCACCTATGCGGTTATCGGCACCGGCCCGGACCTGGCCTACCCGCGCCATCATCGCCAGTTACAGGCGCAGATCGCCGCCGAAGGTGCGGTGATCAGCGAATATCCGCCTGGCACCGCCCCGCGCAGCGGCCAGTTCCCGGCCCGCAACCGCCTGCTGGCTGCACTGGCGCTGGGCACCGTGGTCATCGAAGCCGCTGAACGCTCCGGCGCACTGATCACCGCCCGCCTGGCCAGCGAGGCCGGGCGCGAGATATTTGCCGTGCCCGGCTCCATCCACAATCCAATGGCGCGCGGCTGCCATCGGCTGATACGCGAAGGTGCAACCTTGGTGACACACAGTGCCGACATTCTTGAAGGCGTGGCCAATCTGGCCGGCGAACTGGCCTGCGCCTTGCAAACCCGGCTTCAGACCCCCATCTCCCCTGTACCGTCCGGCCAGCACCCGGCCGTCACGCTACCGGACCCAGACTACCAGCGATTGTGGGATGCCTTGGGTTATGACCCAACCGGTATGGATTTACTGATCGAGCGCACTGGATTGACGGCCGCCAACCTGTCCTCCATGCTGCTGCTCATGGAATTGGAAGGCAAGGTGTCGTCGGCGCACGGCCGCTACACCCGCACCTGAAGGTTTCTTCACCTCCACAGCGCCAATGGCGCAGGCCGAGGGGCAATGAAAGAGAGCATCCTGGACGTCCTGTTGTACCTGTTTGAACACTACTTCAGCGAAGACGCTGATCTCATCCGAGACCGCGACTCGCTACAGAACGGCCTGATCCAGGCCGGTTTCAGTCCCGCCGAAATCAACAAGGCCTTCGATTGGCTCGATGCCTTGGCCGAACAACGCCCAGCCGTGGCACAGCCACGCGTTGACGGGCCGGTGCGCGTATTCCACGGCCCCGAGCTGGACAAGCTGGACGTGGAAGGCCGCGGTTTCCTGCTGTTCCTGGAACAACAACGCGTGCTCGACGCCGACCAGCGCGAGCTGGTGCTGGACCGCGCCATGGCCCTGGACCAGGACGAACTGGACCTGGACGACCTGAAATGGGTGGTGCTGATGGTGCTGTTCAACCAGCCCGGCGCAGAAGCTGCCTATGCCTGGATGGAAACCCAGATGTTCGTCGACGAACCCGAACCGCTGCATTAGGCCCAACACCGGCGTGCAGGGATGCATAAGGACAACACCTACGTGAGCCAATGGTTCTACGCCGAGGGCAACCGCGAACGTCGCGGCCCAATCAGTGACGAAAGCATCACCGAGCTGTTCCAGTCCCGTCGTATCGACGAGGACACCCTGGTCTGGCGCGAAGGCGCCGGCGACTGGCGGCCGCTGCGCGACTTCGCCAGCGAACTCGGCCTGGACATGGCGCAGACAGCCTCGGCAGCTGCGCCAGCGGGGCCGCCATCGCTGCCTCCTGGGCTGCAAACCACCCACACAGCCTCGGTCTCGGCTCCCCGCCAAGGCCTGTCCGGCTGCGCGATTGCCGGCATCATCGCCGCGGTGGTCGGGGTGGTTCTGATAGCCATCCTTGGCATCCTTGCGGCCATCGCCCTGCCCGCTTACCAGGACTATGTGATGCGCTCCAAGGTCACCATGGCAAATGGGCAAATGATTGCCCTGAAGCAGCAGGTGGCCGAGTTTGTCGCCGCCAACGAACGCTGTCCCGTCAATGATGACGAAGGCTTTGGCAGCCCGGACAGCTATGCCGAGGGCGATGTCGCCGAGATCAATATCGGCCGCTTCGAGAACGAACATTGCGGACTGGAAGCACGTCTACATGTCCCGAATAAATCGCAACTTGACGGCAAGAGCATCTGGCTCGACTACGATATGCAGGCCGACACGTGGGAATGCAGTTCCGATGTCGAGGACAAATACCTGCCAATCAGCTGTCGCGGCTGATTGGCAGTGGCCAGTACTTTTACGGGGAAAACGATGAGCCAGTGGTACTACGCTGATGCCCAGCGCGAGCGGCATGGTCCGATTGAAGCGGACGCCCTCCGCGAAAAATTCCGCGCAGGCGAGATCGACCTGGGCACCTTGGTCTGGCGTGAAGGCATGCAGCAGTGGCAGGCGCTCTCAGCCATCGCCGACGAACTGCAGCTGATCACCCAGGCCAGCACCGGTATCGACCTGCGCCAGGACTACGCTGCCATTGAAAGTGGCGAAGCCGTCGCCGCACGCGCTGCCGCCGAAGCCAACTCCCCGTACGCCGCGCCGGCCAGCCGTCCGCAGGATGTCGACCCCGCTGCCGTGCAGGGCGGACTGGTCGTGCAGGCCGGCTTCTGGAAGCGCGTGGCAGCGTACTTCATCGACTACGTGATCATGACCGTGTTCACCTACATCGTGCTGATCCCGCTGAGCATCCTCAGCGCGATTGTCGGTGGCGTATCCGGCAGCACGGACTCCGCCGCCGGCTCGATCGGCATGTTCCTGACCCTGGGTATCGGCTACCTGATCATCTTCGCCGGCAACCTGATGTATCCGGCATGGATGCACTCGTCCAAATACCAGGCCACGCTGGGCAAGATGGCGGTAGGCATCAAAGTGGTGCGCAGCAATGGCGAGCGCCTGACCCTGGGCCGCGCGGTTGGCCGCTTCTTCGCCTACATCCTGAGCAGCATCACCCTGTGCATCGGCTTTGTGATGGCCGCCTTCACCGAGCGCAAGCAGGCCCTGCACGACATCATCTGCGACACCCTGGTGGTGGACAAGTACGCCTTCACCGAGCATCCGGAATGGCAGCAGCAGGGCCTGGGCACGGTCACCATCGTGATCCTGTCGATAGCTGGCCTGGGCATGCTTTGCCTGATCGGGCTGTTGGTGCTTATCGGTGTTGCCGCAGCAGGCTTCAACTGACAAATTGCCGGGGGCGGCTTGACACAGGCCCCTCTGGCATGATTCCTCTAATAAGGAAACAAGCTGAACGCCCGGGCCGCAACCCGGGCGTCGGCTTATGCACAACCCAAACATCGGCTTCACTATCGTCCCGGTTTAAGCCACCCTAGCGCCCCCACCGGGCGTTCCGCCCCAAGAATGTACTGACATGCCCAAGCACCTGCTCATCGTCGAATCACCGGCCAAGGCCAAGACGATCAATAAATACCTCGGCAAGGACTACACGGTCCTGGCCTCGTATGGGCATGTGCGTGACCTGGTCCCCAAGGAAGGCGCGGTTGATCCGGAAAACGGGTTCGCCATGCGTTACGACCTGATCGAAAAGAACGAAAAGCACGTCGAAGCCATCGCCAAAGCCGCAAAGGGCGCCGATGACATCCTGCTGGCGACCGATCCGGATCGCGAGGGTGAAGCGATCAGCTGGCATATCGCCGAGATCCTGAAAGAGCGCGGCCTGTCCGACGGCAAGCCGGTGCAGCGTGTGGTGTTCACCGAAATCACCCCGCGTGCGATCAAGGAGGCAATCGCCGAGCCGCGCGAAATCGCCGCTGACCTGGTCGATGCCCAGCAGGCACGCCGCGCGCTGGACTATCTGGTTGGCTTCAACCTGTCACCGGTGCTGTGGCGCAAGGTGCAGCGCGGCCTGTCCGCCGGCCGCGTGCAGAGCCCGGCACTGCGCATGATCGTCGAGCGCGAGGAAGAGATCGAGGCCTTCATCTCGCGTGAGTACTGGAGCATCGAGGCTGCCTGCGCGCATCCCTCGCAGCACTTCAACGCGCGCCTGATCAAGCTGGACGGGCAGAAATTCGAGCAGTTCACCATCACCGATGGCGACACCGCCGAAGCCGCCCGCCTGCGCATCCAGCAGGCTGCGCAGGGCACGCTGCATGTCACCGATGTGGCCAGCAAGGAGCGCAAGCGCCGCCCGGCCGCACCGTTCACCACCTCCACGCTGCAGCAGGAAGCCTCGCGCAAGCTCGGTTTCACCACCCGCAAGACCATGCAGGTGGCGCAGAAGCTCTATGAAGGCGTGAACATCGGCGACGAAGGCACGGTCGGCCTGATCTCGTATATGCGTACCGACTCGGTGACGCTGTCGCAGGACGCGCTGGCCGAGATCCGCGACGTGATCGCCCGCGACTACGGCATCAGCTCGCTGCCGGACACGCCCAATACCTACACCACCAAATCCAAGAACGCGCAGGAAGCCCACGAAGCCGTGCGCCCGACCTCCGCGTTGCGCACCCCGGCGCAGGTGGGCAAGTACCTCACCGACGACGAGCGCAAGCTGTACGAACTGATCTGGAAGCGCGCCGTCGCCTGCCAGATGATCCCGGCCACCTTGAACACCGTCAGCGTCGACCTGTCGGCCGGCAGCGCGCACGTGTTCCGCGCCAGCGGTACCACCGTGGTGGTGCCGGGCTTCCTTGCCGTGTACGAGGAAGGCAAGGACAGCAAGAGCGCCGAGGACGAAGACGAAGGCCGCAAGCTGCCGCTGATGAAGCCCGGCGACCGCGTGCCGCTGGACCGCATCGTCGCCGACCAGCACTTCACCCAGCCACCGCCGCGCTACACCGAAGCGGCACTGGTCAAGGCGCTTGAGGAATACGGCATCGGCCGTCCGTCCACCTACGCCTCGATCATCCAGACCCTGCTGTTCCGCAAGTACACCGAGATGGAAGGCCGCAGCTTCAAGCCGACCGACGTCGGCCGCGCGGTGAGCAAGTTCCTGTCCAGCCACTTCACCCAATACGTCGATTACGACTTCACCGCCAAGCTCGAAGACGAGCTGGATGCAGTGTCGCGTGGCGAAGAAGAGTGGATACCGCTGATGGAGCGCTTCTGGGGCCCGTTCAAGGAACTGGTCACCGACAAGAGCGAATCTCTGGACCGCACCGACGCGGGCAGCGCGCGCGTGCTCGGCCCGGACCCGGTCAGCGGCAAGGATGTCACTGCACGTATCGGCCGCTTCGGCCCGATGGTGCAGATCGGCACCGTCGAAGACGAAGAGAAGCCCAAGTTCGCCTCGCTGCAGCCGGGCCAGAGCATCTACTCGATCTCGCTGGACGAGGCACTGAAGCTGTTCGACATGCCGCGCAAGCTCGGTGCCGACGCCAACGGCGAGGAAGTCACCGTCGGCATCGGCCGCTTTGGTCCGTTCGCCAAGCGTGGCAGCACCTATGCCTCGCTGACCAAGGAAGACGACCCGTACAAGATCGACCTGGCCCGCGCAGTATTCCTGATCGAAGAGAAGGAAGAGATCGCGCGCAACCGCATCATCAAGGAGTTCGAAGGTTCGGACATCCAGGTGTTGAACGGTCGCTTCGGCCCGTACATCAGCGACGGCAAGATGAACGGCAAGATCCCCAAGGACCGCGAGCCGGCCTCGCTGACCTTGGCTGAAGTCGAGCAGCTGATGGCCGACACCGGCAAGCCGGTGCGCAAGGGCTTCGGCAAGAAGGCTGCCAAGAAGACCACGGTCAAGAAGGAAGCCGCACCGAAGAAGGCCGCCGCAAAGAAGGCCCCGGCCAAGAAAGCGGCAACCAAGAAAGCAGCGACCAAAAAGACCGCGGCGAAGAAAGCCACCAAGAAGACCGTCGCCAAGAAGGCAGTGAAGAAGTCGGCCGCCGACGACGCACCGCCGTTCTGAAGCTGCACTTCCTTCTCCCCTCGGGAGAAGGTGTCCGAAGGACGGATGAGGGTGGGCTTCGCTCCTGAAGACGGTTGAATGCAGCTTCCGCTTGCCCCCCTCCCCCGCCAACAAGCGGATAATCAGCGCCACCCGCAGCAGGCCGCCCACCGGGCGGCCTTTGCTTTGCGTCCCTTTCGCGGACCCGCTCACAACCTGCGCGCGGCCCTCCAACGGTGCTGACCATGCTCGAACTCGACCTGCACAGCGTCGTCCCGGCCCTCAAAGCCGGCGGCGTGATCGCCTACCCGACCGAAGCGGTCTGGGGGCTGGGCTGTGATCCCTCCAACGAAGCCGCGGTGATGAAGCTGCTGGCACTGAAGCAGCGCCCGGTAGAGAAGGGCATGATCCTGATCGCCGCCAGCCCGGCACAGCTGGAAGGCTGGGTGCAGCTGGGTGCCTTGGCCGAGGATCGCAGGCAAGCAGTGCTGGACAGCTGGCCCGGCGCCAACACCTGGATCGTGCCGGCCGGCCCACGCGCGCCACGCTGGATCACCGGCGAGCACACCGGCATCGCCGTGCGGGTCAGTGCGCATCCGCTGGTACAGGCCCTGTGCACCGCCTGGGGCGGCCCGCTGGTATCAACCAGTGCCAACCTCGCCGGTGAGCCCCCGGCGCGCTCCCGTGAGCAGCTGGACCCTGCCCTGCTGGCCCTGCTGGATGGATTGCTCGACGGCGCCACCGGCGGCCTGGCCCAACCTACCCGCATCCGCGTAGCCGCCACCGGCGAAGTCCTGCGCGACTGAACAATCGTGCAAGGGCTTCACCTGTAGTGCCGAGCCATGCTCGGCAAGGGCCTTGCCGCGAAACCCCACCTGTAGTGGGGGGGGGGGGGGGGGGGGGGGGGGGGGGGGGGGGGGGGGGGGGGGGGGGGGGGGGGGCGGGGGGCGGGGGGGCGGGGGGGGCGGGCGGGGGGGGCGGCGCGCCGCGGGG